>JAGCVT010000073.1 GCA_017962225.1 Lachnospiraceae bacterium | reverse complement strand
GAAGAAGATTAAAGCTTTTTTTAACGGTTACATGGAAATATCAATGTTATATCGGCAAACCAATGCGAGATTATTTGCATCGAGTGTTGCCTTTTTTGTATTTCTTGCAATATTTCCGACCGTTCTTCTTGTTTTTTCGATAATTCCTTTAACTCCGCTTAGCCAGGAAGGAGTTCTTGATTTCTTATCCAAGGTTCTTCCGGAAGCACTTGACTCCCTTACTCTTAATATCATCAATCAGCTATACGGCCATTCACCTGCGATTCTCTCAATTACGACTTTGATTCTTTTATGGTCTGCAGCCAAAGGCATACAGGGCATTAAGAGCGGACTTAATGTTATTAACGGATGTGCGGAACTTTCGAATTTTATTCTTTTACGATTAAAAGCCATTGTATATTCACTCATCTTTGCTGTAGCGATTGTAATCATGGTTGCGGTTGTAGTGTTCATCAACTATATTTACGATCTTTTGGGAGAATATTTCGGCTTCCATTTCGGATGGCTGGAAGCAATCTTTAACTTACGATTCCTGCTTCAGTGGATTTTCTATGCGTTCATGCTTACATTTGTATATGCATGGGTTCCCGATAAGAAAACGAGACCGCGTAAGCAGTGGAGAGGAGCACTTTTTGCAGGTACAACCTGGACGCTTTTTAACTTTGCGTTTAACTTCTACCTCATGCATTATTCAACATTTAACCTTTACGGCTCGATGGCAACGGTCATCATCATGCTTATCTGGGTTTACACTCTGTCGGTACTCTTTATGTTCGGCGGAATCATAAATGTGTATTTCAACAAAAAGAAAAAAGAAGAAGAGAAACCTCCCGAGGTCGAAATAGAATAATTCTTATTGACTTTATGGATTAAATGCTAATATAATTGAGTTTGAATTTAATAGACAGAGATGGTGCAAAAGTCTTTATTATTCTTCCAGAGAGAGGAAGTGAGGCGCTGAAAGCTTTCTTAAGACAATGATAAAAGATTAATTTCACACCGGAGTCTGCATTCTGAAAGGAAACGAGTAGGTCTGCACGTTAGTCAGTACGATAACTAATTGAGTGCCTTTTTCATAAAAGGAATTTGGGTGGTACCGCGTATTTTACGTCCCATGTAAAGCGAATGCTTTATGTGGGATTTTTTAATAGTAAAGGAGATTCAAATGAACGAGAAATTAACATCCATCAAACAGGAGATTCTTGACGGTATTGAGAATCAGGCTACTTCGAGAGCAACTGCGTTTGAGTTAAGAAAGCAGTTTCTTGATTCTAAAACCGGCAAAATCGGTCAGCTCATGAAAGAGATGAAAAACATTCCTAACGAGGAAAAAGCCGAATTCGGTAAGCAGGTTAACGAACTTAAAAACTGGGCTACCGAAGTGTTTGAAGACCTCGATGCCAAGATGAAGGCTAAGGAATTAAAAGAAAGATATGAGAAAGAAAAGATAGATGTTACCATAGATGCCGAGTGCGAACCTAAGGGAAATCTTCATCCTATCACACAGATGAGAAATCAGCTCATCGACGTATTCGCAGGTATGGGATTTACCATTTACGAAGGCACTGAAATCGAAAACGATTACTACAACTTCACGGCTTTAAATACCCCTCAGGACCATCCGGCAAGAGATATGCAGGATACGTTCTATTTGTCGCCTGAGTTTCTTTTAAGAACACAGACATCTTCAGGCCAGATTCATGTAATGGAAAATACCAAGCCGCCCATTAAGATTTTATCTCCGGGTAAGGTATTCAGAAGCGACGATGATGCTACACATTCACCTATGTTCACGCAGATGGAAGGTCTTGTAGTAGATAAGAAGATTACGCTTTGCGACCTTAAGGGAATGCTTGATGTGTTTGTTAAAAAGATTTACGGCGAAGAAACAACCACGAGACTTCGTCCTTCATACTTTCCTTTCACAGAGCCTTCCGTAGAAGTAGATGTAAGCTGTTTCGAATGCGGTGGCAAGGGCTGCAAGCTTTGCAAGGGAACAGGCTGGATAGAGATTCTCGGTGCAGGTATCGTTAATAAAAAGGTACTTGAAAACTGCGGTATTGATTCAGACGAATATTCAGGTCTTGCCTTCGGTATCGGTATTGAAAGAACAGCAATGCTTAAATACGGCATCAACAATATCAAGCTGTTGTTCGAGTCCGATCTGAATGTACTTAAGCAGATTGATGATAACTAAAGAAGAGTGAGGAAATAAATTATGTTAGTACCTTTAAGCTGGTTAAACGAATATGTAGATATAAAAGATATTACTCCCGCAGAGCTCGAGGAAAAACTCTTCTCATGCGGTTTTGAAGTAGAAGAAGTAATTGAAGTAGGTAAGGATGTTTCGGGCGTAGTAGTAGGACTCGTAAAAGAATGTGAGCCCATTCCCGATACACATCTTCACGTTTGTAAAGTAGATGTTGGCGGTCCTGAATTACTTCAGATCTGCTGTGGCGCAGACAATGTTGAAGCAGGAAAGAAATTCCCTGTTGCTTTGGACGGCGCTAGTGTATATGCAACTGCAAAAGATCATAAAACAGTTGAAGGCGTTATGAAGATTAAAGCAGGCAAGCTTCGTGGGATTGATTCACAAGGTATGCTCTGTTCAGGTGTTGAAATCGGTGTTGCAGACGGTATGTATCCCGGCGCTTCATATAACGGACTTCTTTTACTTGCAGATGATGCAGAAGTCGGAGCAGACATTAAGCCCATCGTAGGCATTGATGATTATCTCTTCGATGTTTCAATCACCGCAAACAGACCTGACTGCCAGTGTATCACAGGTATCGCAAGAGAAGTGGCTGCCGTATTAAACAGAGAATACAAAGCACCTGCGCTTGATTTCACACCCGATACTTCCGTAAAAGAAGGATTCACCGTAGAAGTTAAGGCTCCCGATATCTGCCCCAGATACATCGGACATTATGTTCATGATGTAGTAATTAAAGAGTCACCTCTCTGGATGCAGAGAAGACTTGCGCTTGTAGGTCAGATGCCTATTTCAAACATGGTTGATATTACAAACTATGTTTCTCTTGAAATGGGTCAGCCCATGCATGCTTTCGACTGCGATTATATCGAAGGAAACAAGATCGTTGTAAGACGTGCAGAAGATAAAGAAAAAATCGTTACTCTTGACGAGCAGGAATATGAACTTACCACTAACAACCTTGTAATCTGTGACGGTGTTAAGCCTGTTGCAATTGCAGGTGTTATGGGCGGTCTTAATTCCGAGATCAGAGATACCACCAAGGAAGTTTTATTCGAGTCTGCAAAGTTTGCAAGAGACAATATAAGAAAGACTTCAAGAGCACTCGGTAAGAGAACAGATGCTTCCGCTAAATACGAAAAGGGCGTTGACGAATATTCAACATTCAACGCAATGAAGAGAGCGCTTCACCTTGTGGAAGAGCTTGAATGCGGTAAGGTTTCATCTACTCATGTTGATGTAAATACAGGAAACTCTATTGAGCCTAAGGAAATGAAAGTAAGCATTGCAAAGGTTAACAGAGTACTTGGTATTGAAGTTCCTACAGATGATATTTTACGAATCTTAAAGAACCTTTCATTCGATCCCAAGGTTAACGGCGATGAGCTTACGCTTATGATTCCCTCATACAGAGAAGACATGGAAAGCTATCCCGATGTTGCAGAGGAAGTTATCCGTATGTACGGTTACGACCACATCGTAGATACATTCCTTCCTGATGCTCAGGTTACCATGGGCGGACTTAATGCTAAGCAGAAAAAAGAACTTAAGCTTAAGAAAGACCTTTGCGCAAAGGGTGCTTATGAATGTATTCATTATTCATTCATTTCTCCTTCAGATTTCAATCTTCTTAACTTCGCTGAAGATGCTAAAGAGAGAAAGGCAATTAAGATTTTAAATCCTATTAACGAAGACTTATCGGTTATGAGAACAACTCTGGCTCCTTCAATGCTTCATGCAGTTTCAAGAAACCAGAAGAAGGGCAATCTTGAAGGCAAACTCTTCGAAGTTGCATCAAGATTTATTCCCAAGAGCCTTCCTTTAACCGAGTATCCTGAAGAGAAGCAGACACTTTGTGTTGCAATCTTTGGCGACAAATATGATTTCTATTCACTTAAGGGAATTGCAAATGCAGTAGCTGATTCATTCTTCACAGAATTCAAATATGAGCCTGCAGAAAAGACATTCCTTCATCCTTATCAGACAGCAGCCATCAAAGAAGGCGACAACGTAATCGGTTATCTTGGAAAGGTTGCTTACGAAGTGGCAGAGAAGCTTGATTTAAGAACTGCTGCGTATATCTTAGAGCTTGATCTTGATTATCTCTATGCACTTGATACCAAGGCAACATTTAAGCCGTTATCAAAATTCGCATCGGTTAACAGAGACCTTGCACTTCTTATGAACAAGGATGTTTCATGTGGCAGCGTTGAAGATACCATTAAGGGTGCCTGCAAGTATGTTACCAATGTTAAACTCTTCGATATTTATGAAGGTGAAAATATTCCTTCCGACAAGAAGAGCCTTGCATTTTCTATTACATTTACTCCCGGTGAAGAAGACTTCGAGGCAGACTCAGTTGATAAGTATGTTAAGAAGATTCTCGGTAACCTTAAGTATAAATTGGATGTTGATATAAGAAGTTAAGAGGGAAATTATTACGGAGGGAAAACCATGGATAATAAATGTGTTTGGAATAAGTACAATGCGACTCAGTTAAAGGAACTCGAATCTTTTACGAGTGATTATATCAATTTTATATCCGAGTGTAAGACCGAAAGAGAATGCGTAGAAAAGATTGTTAACGATATTGAAAAAGAAGGATATATAGATATTAACAATGCAATCAAAGCAGGAAAGAAGTTGAAAGCCGGCGATAAGGTTTATTCCGTTAAGATGAACAAGTCCATCATTATGATGAATGTCGGAAGCGACAAGCTTGAAGACGGCGTAAATATTCTCGGTGCACATATTGATTCTCCGCGTCTTGATGTTAAAGCAAATCCTTTATATGAGGACAGCGGAATCGCTTATCTTGATACGCATTATTACGGCGGTATTAAGAAGTATCAGTGGGTAACCATTCCCCTTGCAATTCATGGCGTAGTTGCCAAAAAAGACGGCACAACAGCAATCATCAATCTTGGCGAAGAAGATACCGATCCCGTATTCTTTATCTCGGATCTTTTAATTCATCTTTCACAGGAACAGCTTGAAAAGAAAGCAGCCAAGGTAATTGAGGGCGAAGCCCTTGATATCATCATCGGCAATAAGCCCGCAGCAAAAGATGATAAGAATACTAAAGCTAAGACCATAAAAGAAGACAAAGAAGAAAAAGAAGCCGTTAAGAAGTCGGTTCTTGATATCTTAAAGAAATATTACGATATTGAGGAAGAGGATTTCCTTTCCGCAGAACTTGAAATCGTTCCTGCAGGTAAAGCAAGAGAAGCAGGCTTAGACCGTTCAATGGTACTTGGTTACGGTCAGGATGACAGAGTATGCGCATTCCCTTCTTACAAATCAATGCTTAAGGTTAAGAAGGTTAAAAGAACCGCAGTTTGCATTCTTACAGACAAGGAAGAAATCGGTTCTGTAGGCGCTACGGGAATGCAGTCTCAGTTATTTGAAAACGTAATGGCAGAGCTCTTAAATCTCTGCGATGATTATTCAGAGATTAAATTAAAGAGAATGCTTGCAAATTCTAATATGCTTTCAAGCGATGTATCAAGTGCATTCGATCCTTCATATGCATCAAGCTTTGATAAGAAGAATGTTGCTTATCTCGGAAAAGGAATGGTGCTTTGCAAATTTACCGGCTCCAGAGGTAAATCAGGCTCTAACGATGCCAATGCGGAATATCTCGGATCATTAAGAAGCATTTTCGCAAAAGATAATGTTGACTTCCAGCTCGCAGAACTTGGTAAGGTAGATCTTGGCGGCGGCGGAACAATCGCATACATGCTTGCAAAATACGGTATGAACGTAATTGACTGCGGTGTAGCGGTACTTAATATGCATGCGCCTTATGAAGCAACCAGCAAGGCTGATATTTACGAGACATACCGCGGATATATTTCATTCCTTAAGAACATGTAATATTGCAATTTATTAAGAAATATATTTATAATATTGGGGCAAACGTTTTTGCTCCAATATTTTTTGTAAGAGATTTATTATGGAATTAAAGAAAAAAGATTTTTATTATGATCTTCCAGAAGAACTCATTGCTCAGGACCCACTTGCAGACCGTTCTTCATCAAAACTATTGAAACTGAATAAATATACGGGTGAATTCTCACATCATCATTTCAGCGATATTATCGATTATCTTAATCCCGGCGATTGCCTTGTGCTTAACAACACCAAGGTTATTCCTGCCAGATTATTCGGTGTGAGAGAAGGCACTGGCGCCAGTGTAGAGTTTCTTTTACTTAAAAGACTCTCTGACACTGACTGGGAATGCCTGGTTAAGCCCGGAAAGAAAGCTAAAATCGGATATACATTTTTATATGGTGACGGTTTATTAAAAAGCACAGTGGTTGACATAACACCGGAAGGCAACCGTATCATAAGATTTGAGTTTGACGGAATTTGGGAAGAGATTTTAGATAAGCTCGGTGAAATGCCTCTTCCTCCGTATATTACACATAAGCTTCAGGATAAGAACAGATATCAGACCGTATATGCGAAATACGACGGTTCTGCAGCTGCTCCGACGGCCGGCCTTCATTTTACGAACGAACTCTTAAAGCAGATAGAAGATAAGGGTGTAAAGATTGCATACGTAACTTTACATGTAGGCTTAGGAACTTTCAGACCCGTAAAAGAAGACAATATCTTAGATCACCATATGCATTCCGAATGGTATCAGGTTACTAAAGAAACTGCAGATACTATTAATGAAGCAAAGAAGAACGGCGGAAGAATTATCTGTGTCGGTACAACCAGCTGTCGTACCATCGAATCCGCAGCAGATGATGACGGAACGGTAAGATCAGAGAGCAGGGATACAAGTATCTTTATTTATCCCGGATATAAGTTTAAGGTTTTGGACTGCCTTATTACCAACTTCCATCTGCCTGAGTCAACACTTATTATGCTAGTTTCAGCTTTAGCCGGAAGAGAGAATGTTTTAAGAGCATATGAAGAAGCCGTAAAAGAAAGATACAGATTTTTTTCATTCGGCGACGCTATGTTTATAGACGATAAATAAGTTTTGTTCACTTTTTTATGAGCGTTTTGGCAAAATGCCATTATATAAACAAATATATGGGTTATTTTTACCTAATTAATACTATATATTGAATAATTATGTTATTTATGGAGTAATTTAGTATAAAATATCGGTTGTTTTTATTGTTAAAATATGTCATATTTGCAGTAAGATGTTGCAAGTATGACTTTTTTATTTGAAATCAATATATTGCAAAGAAATGCCGATAACAATATTGTAAATGTATCCGTTTACGCAAGATATTTAATAAACTCACATAAAATGAAAGGAAATGAGCTATGAATATTGCAGAAGCAAAAGCTAAAGTCGATTTAATCAAAGAGAACATCGGAAAGGTAATAGTCGGAAAAGACGAAACTGTCAGAAATGTGCTGATTTGCCTTATCGCTGACGGACATGTGCTTCTTGAAGATCTTCCCGGCACAGGTAAAACCATGCTTGCGAAGTCTTTGTCACAGTCCATCAATGCTAAGTTCAGTCGTATTCAGTTTACTCCCGATTTGCTTCCTGCCGATATCATTGGTCTTAACGTATATAACAGACAGAGCGAGAAATTCAATTTCGTTCCCGGTCCCATCATTACAAATATTCTGCTTGCGGATGAAATTAACCGTGCGACTCCCAGAACCCAGTCCGCACTTCTTGAAGCAATGCAGGAGAGACAGGTAACCGTAGACGGCGTGAGCAGAAAGCTTGAATCGCCTTTCTTTGTAATCGCTACGCAGAACCCTGTTGAGACCGCAGGTACTTTCCCTCTTCCCGAGGCCGAACTCGACAGATTTATGATGGAATTAACCATCGGTAATATGACTCTCGAAGAAGAAGTTAAGATGCTCAACAGATTCGAAAACGATGAGCCTTTAGAGACCTTAGGCAATGTTATTGAAGCAGAAGACATCATCGAAATCAGAAACCTCTTAAAAGAAGTAAAAATCCATCAGGATTTAATCAAATATATTGCAAGAGTGTGCGAAGTTACCAGAGCAGATTCCGGTACATACATGGGCGTTAGTCCCCGTGGTACACTGGCTCTTTTAAAAGCAGCAAAGACCTCTGCACTTATAGACGGAAGAGATTATGTACTTCCTGACGATATTAAGAATATAATTGTTCCCGTTCTTATGCACAGAATTCTTTTCATCAATAGAAAAGACCGTACTTCCAAAGAACAGTATCTGAATGCGCTTGTAAGCCGTGTGGAAGTTCCCAGTGAGGAATTTAATCAACAATAATTCGGAGTAACCAATGAGATTGCTTTTAGTGCTTGCAATCGGTTTGATTTTGTTTCTCATTCAAAGAAGAGTTTACAAAAAGAACTGGTTGAAAGGATTACAAGTTGATATTGATTTTGAAGAACCTGTCGTAAGAGAGGGTGATAAAAATGCGCTTGTCGAAGTCATAAAAAACGACAAGGCTCTTTTATTGCCTGTTTTACAGCTTAAATTCTCCATTACAAGAACTTTTATTTTCCCCAAGGAAAAGAACTCCGCAGTAACGGATCAGTATTACAGAAACGATTATTTTACGTGCAGACCTTTTCAGATAATCACCAGAAAATATGCTTTCCAGGCTTCTAAAAGAGGCGAGTACAAAATCACCTCCATCGATATTATCTGTAAGGATATTTTTATGGATAAGAGCAATTTTGCCTCATCCGAAGAATATTCAACCGTACTGGTTCTTCCTGCAAGAATAAGAAGAGAGAACATTAACGACGATATTATCAGATTTACGGGTGATGTTGTTAAAAGAATAAAAATCAATGAAGATCCGTTTGAGTTTTCATCAATCAGAGAGTACCAGCCGTATGATCCGATGAACCATATCAACTGGAAAGCAACCGCCAAGAGTGATTTACTTCATGTAAACACATTTAATTCAACCAATACAAAGCATGTGGTTATTCTCCTTAACCTTGATATGAACTTAATAAGAAACGCTGAAGAACTCGCTGAATGGTCTATAAAGATTGCGTCATGTCTTGCTGATTATTTTGTAGGCGAGCAGATTCCGACTGCTTTGTATTCCAACGGAACCGATTATGAAACGGAAGAACCCATTGGTGTTGATGCGGGCTGCGATGACGGTCATGTTAGAAATATTGATATGGCGCTTGCGAGGATTCAGGTAAAGGACGTATGTTCGTCATTTGTGGATCTTATAGAAGAACATATAGACCGCGAAGCCGACAATGACTATATTCTTATTTCCAATTACAGGAAAAATGATTTTGTGGATAAATTTTATGATCTTAAAAGAGAAGGCCTCAATGTAAGCCTTATTATTCCGGATTTTGATTATGCGGATATTACTCCTTTTTCAGAAAACGGATACGATACCTTTAAATGGGTAATAAATTATGAAAAGTAGAAGATATTACAATCTGGCTGAAGCCGCTAATTTCATAATGGTTATTCTTATTTACATTTCAGTGGTCGAAATCTGGGATGTAATGTATAAAATACCTTTTAATTTTGTCCTGCCGGCCGGAACTTTTATGATGCTTTTATTCTCGTTTGTTCTCAGAATGGTATTTGGCAAAATGAAATCTTTTTTGAACAATTTTGTCGTATATGGTTTAATGCATGTATTCCTTGTTCTGGGTATAATATTTGTTCCGATTGATCCGCTTCAAAAAATGGCTTTTGCATTTGTTTTATTTATCATATTCATTACGAATATGAGAAGCTATTTTAAAGTACCGGGGCAGGGTTTTGAATACGTAGGTGTAGTTCTGGTACTGCTTCCTGCGATCGGATATCTTGTTGCTGACATTCTTTCGTTAAGAACAACCATGTTTGCATATTTTGTAATCGGTGTGGCATTTGTTATTCTGTATTATTTCAGACTTTTCTTCTCGAATGCGCATTTATTATCAATTGAGAGAAAAAACAACGAAAAGATGCCTCTCGACGATATGCTTCTAAACGATTCCAAACTGGCAATTCCTTTTATCGTTATGTCCTTTGTGATAATGGTTGTTGCAAAAATCGAAAAGCTCGATAGCCTTGCACTTTTCTTATATGATAAATTTGCCGCCGGATTAAGGTTTGTGCTCGGATATGTTCTTAAGTTTATCGGATGGCTGTTTGATCTGCTTATAAGATCTGATGAAGAAATCCCTGTAGCCATAATGGAAGAAACCGAAGTGGTTGACGATGCTGCAAATCCTGCATTTAACGTTATTTCGATAATAATCTTTGTTTTTCTTGCGCTCGTATTATTGTTTGTGTTTGTCAAGATCATGATTTCAATCATAAAATCCCTGTCTGTAAGAAGAGAGATTCAGATTCAGACCATTGAAGATGAAGGCATGATAGAAATAAGAGAAAAGATTGTTCGTAAAAGAAACGTAAAAAAGGAAAAACTTTCGAAGATAAGAAGAATCTATAAAAAGGCGATAGAGAAAAATATCAAAAAGGGTTACGAACTGAAAAAATTCCATACTCCGCGTGAAAGAGCTGAAGATATCCAAAAACTCATGAATGAAGATATTTTCGAACTGAATTCGTTGTACGAAAAGGAAAGATACGGACAATTTAATGACTAAACATTAAAAAATCTTTTATTTTGTGTTTATGAGTGATATAATTTATAGGTGTTGTGTTACACAAAGATTTTTTGTTGAAAGGACAGTTTTATGAATTTTAAGAAATTCAAAACCATCGCGGCTTTTGCAGCCGGCATGATTTCTATTCTTGCATTTTCTTTTGCATGTACAAAAGATCCTGATTTACAGGGACTTCCCGAAGATGAAGAGCCTGTAACCGTTGTTTCGATTAATTCCGATCTTATAGCTCCCGTTGAAGAAGAACCTGAAGAAGAGGAAGAAGAAGTTTACGAAGAGACCAAAGAAGGTTTCGTGAGAAGCGAACTTACCAATGAATGGATTGATGAGAAGCTTGAAAATCAGAGACCTGTTGCTATTATGGTTGATAACGAACTTACTGCTCTTGATCACTACGGAGTAAATCAGGCGGATGTTGTATACGAACTTATGAATTCAACCGCTAACGGAAGAATTACCAGACTTATGTGTCTCGTTAAGGATTACGAAAAGATAGAGCAGTTCGGAAGTATCAGAAGTACACGTACAACGAATGTAATGCTTGCTGGTGAATGGAACGCAATTCTTGTTCACGACGGCGGACCTTTCTATATCGATAACTATATCGCAATGCCTTACTGCAACAACCTTTCCGGAGGATTTGCAAGATATTCAAACGGCAAGGCTTCAGAATTTACCGAATATGTAACATATGATTCATATACAAACCCCAATACCGGAAAGTTCTATAAAGGTTTGGGTGAGAGAATCGAAAATGCCAACTATTCTGTAGAATATAACAAGTATTACGAAGGCAAGCACTGGAAGTTCGCGTCCAAGGGCGACAATAAGATAGAAGATAACAAAGAAGGCAAGAAGGTTGTTGATGTGGATTTACCTTTCCCTCACAACAAATCTCAGCTTAAGTATAATGCAGATAAGAAAGTATATGAATACTATGAGTATGGTAAGGCTCATATCGATGCTCTCGACGGAGAAACAACAAGCTTTACAAATGTTATCCTTGAATGCATTTCCTTCACACAGCTCGACCAGAACGGTTACCTTACATACAACGTAACCGATTCAACATCACATGAAGGATACTACTTATCAAGAGGTATTGCAGTTCCCATTACATGGTCAAAAGCAACACCCGAGGGTATCACGCATTACTACTACAAATCAACAGGTCAGGAATTAGAACTTAATACAGGTAAGACATACATTGCTTTTGTACCTGCAGATTCCTGGGATCAGTTGGAACTTAAGTAAAGCACGAGGTGCTCGCTCTTCATAAATGCTTCGCATTTATTTCATCGCGAGCGTCGTCAAATAAGATAAAAAAAATACGCATCCTGCAAGTGAACTTGCGGATGCGTTATTTTTTACTTATTTTCCTCGTGCTTTACGCGAAAGCTGCTAACGGGAATCGGACCCGTGACCTCCGCACTACCAATGCGACGCTCTACCTACTGAGCCATAGCAGCATTTGCAACGTGTTATATATTATCATAAGCGTATAAAATTTGTCAATAAAATAGTTTTATTTAGAGTTGTATTTGAAGTGTTTAAAATGGTATAATATAGTTTGTGAAAAAATAAGCGTAATCGTTTGAAATAAACGATTTCAGTATATTATGGGTAAAGGAGAATTGTTATGTATTGTAGTACTTGCGGAACCAAACTTGCTGACGGAGCACAGTTTTGTCCGAATTGCGGAACCAAGGTTGTTGTTGAGGCAGCTGAAGAAGTAAAAGCTGAAGCAGTTGAGACTGCAGTCGAAGTTAAAGAAGAGGTTATTGAAACTGTAGAAGAGAAGAAGGAAGAAGCGGTTGAAGCTGTAGCTGAAGTAAAAGAAGAAGTTGCAGAAACAGTTGCTGAAGTCAAAGAAGAAGCAGTTGAAACTGTTGCCGAAGTAAAAGAAGAAGTTGTTGAAGCTGTAGAAGAGAAGAAAGAAGAAGTTGCAGAAGTTGTTGCTGAAGTAAAAGAAGAGGCAGCTGCTCCCGTAGCTGAAGTTATAGAAGAAGTTAAGGCAGAAGAGCCCGCGCCCGCTCCTGTAGTTGAAGAGCCTGCGCCTGCTCCGGTAGTTGAGCCCGCACCTGCACCTGCACCCGCTCCCGCACCTGCACCTGCTCCCAAGGCTGATAAGAAAGAAAAGAATAAAAAAGAAAAAGCAGACAAGCCCAAGAAGAAAGGCAAAGGATGTCTTATCGCTGCAATTATCGTTGTAGTAATTGCTTTACTGCTTGTACTTTTACTTGTTATCGGCGGCTTAATTGCATTCTTTGTATTTAAGGATAAATTAATCGGTACTGCTACACCTTCAAACGATTATTCAAATTCATCCACATACTATGGTGATTATGCAGGAACCAGCCAGGTTATTAATACATACGGATCTCAGGAACTTGCAGATTACCTTGCTGATAAAGGTGTAAGTATTGATGTAGAAGATCTTTATACAGATAACTCAGTTGATGATTTTGCTATTTCTCTTTATGAAGATTCTCAGATTTCTCCCGCAGCATGGGATTTAATCGTTGATATGGGTGAATATCTCGGATATCAGAGATTTAACAACAAGACCTTTATTACCTACAGCGATTATGCTAAGGGCAAATATGAAGGCGGAGATATTATCGTTTCAGACTTTGGTACATATTCACTTTCTGTTACCGATACAGATTTGAATGGCTATCTTTCCGAATCCTTATTCGGATTTGAAGATACAACCGGTACATATACCATGACTATAGACGGTACTGCAAACGGAAATAATATTTCAGGTACGATGACTATTTCTATCAAATACGGTGATATGGATACTCCTTATACAGAAGAAATAGAGTTCTATGCAACAAAACAGTAAATAAATTACAGGTATACTTAAATGTCATTACTTGATAAAAAGTCACGAACTTCAATAATGTACGGAGTTATTATCTGTCTTACCATTGCAATTATCTTCTGCGTGGTTAAAATTGCCACCAGACCTGCAGTCGTAAAAGAGGATACCAATTATTATCTTCCTGTTAAAGAAAAGGTTGATATGGAAGAAATCCAGATGCAGGTAAAAGAAAAAGAAGAAAAGCAGGATATGACCGTACAGCTTGATGTACATAATCGTGCAAGATTAATTGAAGACAATGTAAATATAAGATCAGGCCCGGGCACCGAATATGAGCGTCTCGGTTCCGCATATAAAGGGTATGATTTTAAAATTATATCCGGAGAAAAATCCGAATGGATTAAAATCGAATATGACGGAAAGCCCGCTTATGTTTACGCAGAATATGTCGAAATCGTTCCGATGTTCTTAAACGATGACGGCGTATACGAAGAATATGTAGCTTTTGATGAGTCCGATAGTAACACAGAAGCCAATACTTCAGATGAATCTGAAGATGTTACTGAGACTGAAACTACAGAAGAGTCAGAGTAATAAATAATTTTTCCGGTGAATTATAAAATCTGATTTCGATAAAATGGTTAAAGTGATATTAAACGTACTATTTAAGGAGGTAGCTTTATGAAGAAAAAAGCTGTTCTGGTAGGTCTGATAGGCATTACATCATTTGCGCTAATCACGGTTTTGATTTGTGTATTTGTTATTCACGGAATAAATAAGAAAAATACCGCGAATGAATCACAGCGTTCTGTCAAAATCATTGATATGGGCGGATCCTGCCAGGTTTTAAGAAACAATGATAAGATTGACGCTTCTGTTAATATGGAACTTTATAACGGAGATATCGTTGAAGTCGGAGATAACGGATTCGCGAGAATACGTCTGGATGAAGATAAACTTTTATATCTGGACAAAGGGACAAAGATTCAGATAACTGCTACAGGTGATGCAGCTACGAGTAAAACCTCGATATTTGTTGAACGTGGTTCTCTTATGACCGAAGTTCTTAATAAACTTTTACAAGAATCTTCTTTTACGGTTGTAACTGCCAACACGATTATGAATATTCGTGGAACTAAAACTCTTACCGAGGTTATTGAAGATGCAGTTACAGGACATGTACAAACCAGTAATGCTGTTCTTGAAGGTCAGGTTAAGATTAAAGGGGTTAAGGTCAAGAGTGACGGAACGGTTGTTTCTGTTGAAAAGGATCTTGGCGCCGGAGAAGGCAATTCTTTTAGTTCTGTGAAAGAGGAGCTTGTTTCACAGGAGGAAATGAAATCTATTGCAGACACAGGTTCCACTGTGTCCGGAGTGACCGTTGAGGTTGTGACGGAAGAAGAAGCGGATGTCGTGTTTGATGTAGCTACATTTGAAAGTTCATTTCTTGAAAGTATTAAAAATATTCTCATCACTGATGCTGAGATTAGCGCCGGCGAAGAGGGTCTTTCGCAAGAAGAAATTGATTCTTTAAATTCCCAACTAGATATAGTGATGCGGGCCTTTGAAGAAATTCGAGAAGCGAGTAATCAGAAGATATTATCTTTGGCAGACAATCGAAATCCCGAACCTTCTAATAATCCCGAACCTGAAACTGCATCTACAAATGCTCAGGATAAGGATACTAATCTTATTAGTATTCTGGATATTAATCCTTCAGCACCTGCTCCATCAACGGAACCTAGACCTGTTCAGAAAGAAGACGTTAGTGGTTCGGTATTAATGGAAGCGGCTACAGATCCCGAAGTTGCCAAAAGAATTGATGATGCTTCTGACGGCGATTTAGAGATGGGCAATGTTACTGTTGTTAATGATATTGATGTTATAAAAGAAGAAGAAACATCACCTGAAATAATAATAGATGATACATCACGTGAGAAAAAAACAGAGGAATCTCCTTCAATAACAGTTCCGGATTCGACGGTATCTGACCAAACTCAGACTCAGGATAATACACAAAGTCAGACTCAAGTTCAAGATAATACACAAAGCCAGACCCAGGAACAACAAAATAATGAGAATCAGTCTCAGGGGCAGGATAATACAGAAACCCAGACACAGGAACAGGAAAATAATAAGTATGTGAATATTACATACGAAGATATCAGTCAGGAAGTTGAAACTTCCGACGGACCTGCTACCTTGAAGTTATACTTCTTTAAGATTAATTCTGAAACAGGAGAACATGAAGATGCAGGACTTCCCGAATCATTGCCTTACGGTGCAGCGCTTCCCGGAATTGAATCGCCCGACAACGATAATATTTATATAAGTGTTTTCCAGTCGTTTATTGAGGATACCGGAGAAGAATCATGGGAAATAAATGAAAACTTTTCATTTAACGGATGGACTGTTAAAGATGAAAACGGTTTGTTCACATCTATAGAATATGTTCCGGAGGATGATGATAAATTAAAAGAACTTGTTCTGTATGGTACAATAATTGATAATTCAGAAAACGAAGGACTCGAAGAAGGGTTCGATGTTACAGAGTAAAGTTTAATAATCATGACCACCCGTCAAACGGGTGGTTTGCTCGCCCCTATAAGGGGGTGATACCGGCCAGCGCCTAAAGACGCTGGCTTTCTCTTTGTTCAAGCCAAACTGCCTTTGACTCGTCGCTGCCCTTGAAAGGGCAGTTGTATTACTTTGCTACCCCTTGAAGGGGTCTTCATACTCTTTCACACTCAGTTTATCCATCGCGATATCGTGACTCTCTTGCTCCTGAATGTATTTTTTGATTGTTGCCTCGTTGAGTCCGACTGTGCTCACGTAGTATCCCTCAGCCCAGAAATGTCTATTGCCGAACTTGTACTTGAGGTTTGCGTGTTTATCGAAAAGCATCAGCGAACTCTTTCCCTTTAAGTACCCCATGAATTGGGAAACGCTCAACTTCGGTGGTATGCTCACCAACATGTGCACATGATCCGGCATCAGATGTCCTTCTATTATCTCCACTCCCTTGTATGCGCACAGTTGCTTGATTATGTCTCGCACACTTTCTTTGTATTGATTGTAAATTATTTTTCGCCTATACTTTGGAGTGAACACTATGTGGTACTTACAAATCCATTTAGTGTGTGATAGACTATTTGCCTTATTGGCCATTAAAATCACCTTCCCTTCGCTATTTGTTTGGCTTGAACAACCTCATTATAGCGGAAAGGTGATTTTT
>JAGCVT010000072.1 GCA_017962225.1 Lachnospiraceae bacterium | reverse complement strand
GCACATCAGCTAATGCCTTGGGTTTTTCAAATACTACAGCCATGATTAATTCTCCTTTCCTGCAAGCTTACGAATTTCGCCAAGTACTTCGGCCGGTGTAGGAATGATACCACCTGTACGTCCGAAGAACTCAACATCCTTGCGACCGTTAACAACAAGCTTAACGTCGTCAACCATCTGACCCATGTTCATCTCGACGCAAAGGAATTTCTTAGCTTTGTCTACATTCTTTTCGATAGTCTTGTCAGGGAAAGGCCAGAGTGTGATGGGACGGATAAGACCGGCCTTGATACCCTCTGCTCTTGCCTGCATAACAGCACTTCTTGATACACGTGAACTTGCGCCGAAAGCTACCACAAAGATTTCAGCATCGTCGCACATGAACTCTTCAGCTCTCTGCTCTTCCTCTTTGATCTTAGCGTAACGCTCGTATCTTTCTTTTATGAGGTTTTCAAGCTCTTCAGGCTGAATATATAACGAGTTGATGATGTTTTTCTTTCTCTTGTTCTGGTGACCGTTTGTAGCCCATGCCTTTTCTGCTACGGGACCTTCCTTCTTCTGAGGGAATTCAACGGGCTCCATCATCTGTCCGAGCATACCGTCGGAAAGAATCATTGCAGGAACTCTGTACTTCTCGCCTACTTCATATGCAAGTGATACGAAGTCTACCATTTCCTGAATGGTTGAAGGAGCAAGTACGAAAAGCTGGAAGTCGCCGTGACCTAAAGCTTTTGTTGCCTGCCAGTAATCTGACTGTGAAGGCTGGATACCGCCGAGTCCGGGGCCGCCTCTCTGTACATTTATAATAAGTGCGGGAAGATCTGAACCGCCGATGTATGAAACACCTTCGGACTTAAGTGAAATTCCCGGTGAAGATGAAGATGTCATTGC
The DNA here is from genome assembly GCA_017962225.1 of Lachnospiraceae bacterium. Lineage (GTDB taxonomy): Bacteria > Bacillota > Clostridia > Lachnospirales > Lachnospiraceae > UBA3766. Next base: position 4,606 of record JAGCVT010000072.1, on the reverse strand, counting down.
TCTGACACCTGCACTTGTTGCACCAAGTACCATGTTGATAGCCGCTACTTCTGACTCTGCCTGAAGAAATACACCGCCTTCTTTGGGAAGTCTTTTGGACATATATGCGGCAACCTCTGTCTGAGGGGTAATAGGATAACCGAAGTAATGCTTGCAGCCACACTGGATAGCTGCTTCGGCAAGAGCTTCGTTACCTTTCATCAAAACTTTCTCTGCCATTTATCTTTCCTCCTATCTTTCCACCTTGATAGCCACATCGGGACACATGATTGCACATGATGCGCAACCAACGCACTGAGATTCATCGGTCATTGTAGAAGGATGATATCCTTTAGCATTAATATGATCCGTAGCAAGCACAAGCAATTTCTTGGGGCACGCTTCCACGCAAAGACCGCAACCTTTACATAAAGCTTCGTTAATCGTAACTTTTGCCATTTGTATTTTCCTCTCTTTCGTTGTATAGCCTTTAGGCGGAGGGTCAAGCGCACGATACGACGCGGGCACGCTCTCGCTAAGATAAATACGTAGCGGATACTAAGCTCGACTTCGCCCGAAAACGCTCGTCTCGCTAAGTACCGACGCATTTATATTACCCGCTAACGCATCATGCACTCGCCCCTCCGTAATAATTGTTATCCATCACTCCCAAGGAGCTTTAACATATATATCAATCGGAATGAAGTTTTCTTTTCCGGAATTTACTTTATCTCTTACAGTATCATCTTCAAGCAGAAACTTAGGTATCGTTGATCCGACAAACGGAAGTTCTAACTTCTCTGCCACTTCCTTAGCATACTCAAGTGAATCTTCAATCGTTTCAAACGTAGTTTCAAATTTCAGATGAGAATTGTTAAGTACTTTCGTAGCTTTACATCTTGAAGCTGCTTCTATTTCTTTTATGATTTCTACCGTGTCGTCGACAGTTGCTGTTAAGTTTCTGTACTTATTTACGAGGTAGGTCATTTCGTAGTTGATCTGGGAAAGCTGTCCGGCGTAGCGGCCGAGGACAACTGCGCCTGCATCGTCGCCGCCTAAATCCATCACGACATCCATATCGGTCTCAAACATGAGGTTTAAGTCTGCGGGAAGTGCGGGCGTTTCCACGTTGGTGTTTGCAAAGAGCGGAGCGATTACTTTGATGCCGTTCTCTTCGAGCATGTCTTTGTAGCCCGATGAAAGGAAGTACGGATTGACCAAGTCCAAATCCACGAGCATGACTCTTCTGCCCTTACCTGCCATATCGAGGGCAAGATTGATTGAATAATTGCTCTTACCGCATCCGTAATGACCGCATATAATGTTAAACTTCCTATCGCTCATATGCCGACCTTTTTTGACTGTGTAAAAAAATGAACGCCGAAATTCCTTTCGACATACATATTTATATACTTTTATGTATAGTTCGTGAAATTTTATCGCACCTATGATAACACAGCAATTTTTATAAATCAATACGCGTAATTTACATATTTTTATATGCTTAAGGGCTTTTTTTAATCATTTTTACAAATTTAAGTATTCTTGCTATTTTCAGAGTTTTTTGATATTATGGTATAGCAATTTTTTAGGAGGCAATAAATGGTACCGAATTTACTTTTAATACAGATATCACCATTCTCCATTGTAATGATGTCCATTACATTGGTTTTACTTATAGCAGTTATCGTTCTTTTCTTCGTTGGAAAGAGAATGGATAAGAAGCAGGCTGAGCAGCAGAAGCAGATCGATGCAGCCAGACAGAATGTAACGATGCTTATCATCGACAAGAAGAAAGTCAGATTTAAAGACGCAGGCTTCCCTCAGTCGGTAGTTGAACAGGCGCCCAAGATGACAAGGCTCTTAAAAGTTCCCGTCGTAAAAGCCAAGGTCGGACCTCAGATCTTAACACTCATCGCAGACGAAAAAATCTTCGATTCCATTCCCGTTAAGAAGGAAGTTAAGGCAGTAGTCAGCGGAATGTACATCGTATCCGTAAAACTTGCGCACGGCAAACAGGAGCTTGCTCCCGCAAAGAAGAAAAACTTCTTCAAGCGTACAGTTGAGAAGCTTCAGGAAAAAGCCGGTGCTAAGCCGATTAGTAAAAAGTAAAGTTTAAGGCAGTTCAAAACGAACTGCCTTTTTTATTGCTTATAAGCAAATATTTAAAAACAAGGGCGGAATTGGTGCAGGCATCGCTTCCGCAGAAAACCTCGAAGGTTTTCGTTCTCTGAAATTATTATAAAGTAGCAAAATTCAAAATGTCAAATAGAAAAATCCCCGTAGTTTTTGACACTACGGGGATAAATGAAATTCTTTTTAGATATTGTACTCTATCTCAATAGTCATATTGCAATGGTTAACATTGGTACCACCCTGCATAACATCATAGTCTAACTCGAGTCTTATTCGATCAGCAATTTCATTCAATACATATTCGTGGCAGATGATATCGATGATGATATTTCCGAAAGGCGTTCTGTAGATTGTACTCGTTGCCTCATCAGGAGTGATGACCATGTGAGTACTGGTAGAACCGGACTTGCAGTAGTCGATTCGTCTGTCGCTGATGGTCATTGTGTTGATTATCTCCGAGCCGGTTTCGGGATCTTTTTCGCGGTAGGTTACGCTGATGGTTCCGCGCTTCTCAACTGCAATACACTCATGAACTTCGACAGAAGGTTCGTCATCATCCATTACGCTCTTAAGAGTAATCTGGGCTTTCTTGGTAACTTCGTCGGAGTTAAGATTTTCGAAGCATGTAACGATTACATCTCCTACATCGTCAAGATCACGAAGTGTAACTGCTGCCCTTTCTGCGTTTGCCTTGTTGTCAAACAAACCGAATACTGTAGGACCGCTGCCACTCATCAGGGCTTTTAATGCGCCGAAGTCGTTCATTATGTCTTTTATGATCTGGATGAACGGATAATCGCGAACGGTAACTGTCTCAAGGATGTTCTCCATGTTAAAAGCTATGCCCTTTAAGTCGTTCTTCTTAATGCTTTCCACAACTGCGTCTACGTCAGGATGTTTGCGCACCTGATCGAGTCTGAGAGTCTGATATACGTAGCTTGTGGAAACACCGAATTTAGGCTTGGCAACAAGCACCGTGCACTGAGGCACTTCGGGAAGTTTGGTGAGTTCTTCGCCTAAACCTTCCGCTAAGTATGTGCCGCCGCGGATGCAGTAAGGCACATCTGCGCCGATTCTCACACCGAGTCTGCAAAGTTCTTCATCGGTAAGTCCGAGACCGAAGAGTCTGTTCATTCCGCGAAGCGTGGCTGCAGCATCTGAGCTTCCGCCTGCGAGGCCTGCTGACATCGGAATATTTTTTATGAGCTTAACTTCGATGCCCTGCTTGATGCCGTATTTTTCGATTATGAGATTTGCCGCTTTTACGATTAAGTTGGTATCGTCCAGCGGAAGATTGTCAACGTCTGCTTTTAAAGTAACTCCGACCGTGTCCGCGGAAGTGGTTATAATCAGTTCGTCGCAGATACCGATGGTCTGCATAACCATTTTGACTTCATGATATCCGTCTTCGCGTTTTCTTAAAACATCGAGTCCGAGATTTACTTTTGCATATGCTTTTTCTCTTACGGTTTTATTAATTGCCATATCATATCCCCCGAAATCAATAAACCATTAGCCCACACAACCTCTGATATCATTTATATCGGCAATATTGTGGGAAATCATAAATCTTTCTATACCTTCAACCACATCAATTGTTGCATAAGGATTGATAAAGTTTGCTGCACCGACTGCAACTGCGCTTGCACCTGCCATGATAAATTCTATGGCATCTTCGCCGGTCATAATTCCGCCCATTCCGATGATGGGAATCTTAACAACATTTGCGCACTGGTAAACCATTCTTACAGCCACAGGCTTTATCGCAGGACCTGACATTCCGCCGGTCTTGTTTGCAAGCACCATTTTTCTTCTCTCGATATCAATCTTCATACCTGTGATTGTATTGATGAGCGAAATCGCATCACTGCCTGCTGCCTCTGCTGCCTTTGCCATTTCGGTAATGTCCGTGACATTAGGGCTTAACTTCATGATGATTGGTTTCTTGGAAGCTTTTTTGATTTTATCTGTTATGTTGAAAAGTGCATCTGCCTTCTGTCCGAAAGCGATGGCGCCTTCTTTTACGTTGGGGCAGGATACGTTGATTTCAAACATATCGACTGCGGTATCGTTTAATCTCTCAACCGCTTCAATGTAATCTTCGACAGATTTTCCGCAAACATTAATGATTACTTTTGTATCGTATTTTGCGAGGAAAGGAAGGTCGCGCTCAATCATAACGTCTACGCCGGGATTCTGAAGACCGATTGCATTAAGCATGCCTCCGTAAACTTCTGCGACTCTCGGAGTAGGGTTGCCTTCCCAGGGTACATTGCTCACACCCTTGGTAACAACTGCGCCAAGTCTGTTTAAATCCACGAACTGCGAATATTCCATTCCTGAGCCGAACGTTCCCGATGCAGTCATAACGGGATTTTTAAATTCCACACCGGCGATGGTAACTTTTGTATTCATCAGATATCCACCTCCCTTGCATCAAAAACCGGACCTTCGGTACAGATTCTTGTATTGTTTACATGTGAATGATCGT
>JAGCVT010000071.1 GCA_017962225.1 Lachnospiraceae bacterium | reverse complement strand
TTGGTTTAAGAATACCCCACGTTAGACGTGGGGTTCCGTAGAGCTTTCAGCGATGTATTCATAAATAAAAACTCCTTTTGATATAATACTGTTTGTAGTCTGGCAACTGCAAAAATATATATCAAAAGGAGGACGTTTATGAACGACATACATAGTCTATCACATACGAAGTGGAATTGTAAGTATCACGTAGTTTTCGCTCCCAAGTATAGACGCAAGATATTTTACGAAGAAAAAAGACTGGAGATAGGAGCGATACTTCGGGAATTATGCAATTGGAAGGGCGTAAATATCATTGAAGCGGAAGTGTGCCCTGATCACATCCATATGCTGATAGAAATACCACCGAAAATGAGCGTATCCAGCTTCATGGGATTCCTGAAGGGGAAAAGCAGCCTCATGATATACGAGAAATGGGGCAATATAAAATATAAATACAGGAATCGCGAATTCTGGTGTAGAGGCTATTACGTAGATACGGTCGGGAAAAATACTGCGAAGATAAAAGAGTATATAGCCAATCAATTGAAGGAAGACCGATTATCTGGCCAGCTGACATTGGACGAGATGGACCCGTTTACGGGTAGCAGGTAACAGAAATGCGTGTGCCAGACTACACATACGCCTTTTAGGCGTGGCCAGTAGAGAAGGGCTATGCCCGTAAAAGAAAAACCACCGGCTGGGCCGGTGGATGTTTATTCTTTTAAAAAGTCTGTCCGTGTGATATAATTTTATCGTGTATATAAATAAAACTATAATGAAATAAAGGGTTATTTTTTTATGAGCAAAAGAATTAATGTGGCTCTGATTGTGGGGGACATCAGAGACGTTTACAGCAACAGCGTAACCAAGGGGGCTATGCGCGCTGCTCACGAATCAGACTGTAATCTTTTAATAGTTCCGGGACGCTATTTCCAGGCGAGAAAGGAACTTCTTTTCGAAGAGTACGAATATCAGTATCAGACTCTTTTTACCTATTTCAAAGAAAAAAATATCGATATCATTATCGCCTGCACAAGTGTGGTCGGTATTGTTTCGGGTTCCATGTCGCGAAACTCCCTTAACGAGTTTTTAAAACACATGGGCGATATTCCCGTTATTACCGTATCGGGCGATTCTAACAAGCTTCCGAATATCTGCTATGACAATAAGGCGGGTATCAAGGAGGGCATGGAAATCATGATCACAAAGCAGAAATGCTCCAAGATTGCAATGGTTGCGGGCCCTAAAGAAAACCTTGATTCGATTGAGAGAGTGGAAGCTTACAAAGAGGCTTTAACCGAGCACGGACGTCCTGTAGAGGACCGTCTTATAATTCACTGCGACTTCACCGAAAAATGCATGTTCGACGTTATCAATCTTTTTAAGAGCGTACGCGGCATAGACGGTGTTGTTTTTGCGAACGACAGAATGGCCATCGGCGGATATGAAGCCATGAAGGAACTGGGCTTAAGAGTCGGCAGAGACGTTTCTTTTATGGGGTTTGACAATATTGAAAAAGACATTAACCTCGATCCTCCCCTTGCATCTGTAGTGGCGGATGCCGAAAATATCGGTTACGAAGCCGTCAATATGGCGCTCGATTATCTTACCTTTGAAGATGATGAAGACAGAATCATCCCCACGCACTTTGTAATGAGGGATTCGATTTACCTCGGAAGCGGAGATGTGGTAAGCCTTCAGCCTCATCAGTTTAAGATAACTCCGACCACGGATTTTGATACTTTTGCGAAGCAGACGTTTCTCTTTATTTACAATCCGACCATCAACAATGCCAACAGGGAAAACATATACAGAGCGTATCTTTATTTCATCCTCGAAATAGAAAAACTCTACAGGGGCGAGAGAATAACAAAGGATCTTCTGACATCTCTTGCCACATATTTTAACAGGCTTTTTGATACCGACGAAAGATGCGAGATTGATATCGGCAAATTCACCATTCTCATGGAAATGGTAAAAGAATGCATCATGGATGACACCACATCCAAGATTAAGAGAAACATTATCGTTAATATTTCCGCATATGTTTACAGAAGACTTGCATCGATTCTTTCTTTAAGGGAGAGCAACGAGAATTACAAATTAAAAAAGATTCAGCATGAAATATACAGAATCTCCGCGGATATGATCGGTTTTGATGCGGTATCGGAGAAGAATTACGCATCCATTATTTCAAATTTCCAGAAAATAGGCATCAATCACAGTTTCTTATATCTTTTCAAGGAACCGATTAAACACGGATTCGACGATAAGTTTACACCGGACGAATTCGTATATCTTAAAGCGATGCAGATTAACGACAGGGTATTCTCTCTTTCTGACAGAGAGCAGATGATACCTGTATCGGAAATGTTTGATTTCGCTTTTTCGAAGATGGAATTAAGCGGACATCTTGTAATGCTTAATCTCTATGTAAGGGATGTTATTTACGGAGTGCTTGTGTGCGATATTCCGTACAATATTTTCTCCTACTATGAGAGCCTTATATACCAGGTTTCCTGTGCCATCAGAATTCTGCATCTTTTAATGTTTACCGAGGAAACCAGTAATCAGCTCAAGGAATCCCTGGAAATTATTACAAAGAACAATTTAAGGCTCGACGAGCTGGCCAAGCAGGACGAACTGACCGGTATTTACAACAGAAGAGGATTTTATATTCAGTCCGACAATCTTTTAAAAGAAGAGTCTTCAAGGAAAAAATACATTATGGTCGGTTTTGCCGATACTGACAATCTTAAAACCATCAATGATACCTACGGTCACGATGAGGGCGATCAGGCAATTATTTCGAGTTCGGATATTTTATCCTCCACACTCGGTGAGAGAGGAATCATCGCACGTATGGGCGGTGATGAATTTGCTTTTGTGTTTACCACCGATGACAGGGATGAGGAAAAGCAGTTCTTTGATGATTTTGAGGAGAATGTCAGAAAGTACAACGAGGAATCGGGGAAGGAATACAGACTGTCGATTTCGCTTGGAATGTACGTATACGAGTACAATGACAGCATAAACTTAAAAGAACTTCTCGAATCGGCCGACAGGGAAATGTATCATATCAAGAAAAAACGTCGCCAGAAAGAGGAAAATTAGGTTTTTTATCATTAATATAAGAAATGAATGAGCGAATAAAATATTGATATAAACCGTCCGATTTGGTATAATAATACCGCTTGTGAAAAAAATCTCAAGCGGTATTTTATTTAGTTTAAATTCTCCGTAATGATGCGCAGATTACGGAAAATTATTTTAAAGGAGGACATAGCTATGTCATTAAACAAAAAGAGCGTTGATGATTTTAACGCAAAGGGCAGAAGAGTTCTTGTTCGTTGTGACTTTAACGTACCTTTAAAGGACGGCGTTATTACAGACGAAACCAGAATCGTTGCTGCACTTCCCACAATTAAAAAATTAATTAACGATGGTGCAAAGGTTATCCTTTGTTCACACCTCGGCAAAGTTAAAGAAGGACCTAACGAGAAAGAATCACTTGCACCCGTTGCAAAGAGACTTTCAGAAAAGCTTGGTAAAGAAGTTGTATTCGTAGCTGATTACAATGTAACAGGCGAAGCTGCAACAGCTGCAGTTAACGCTATGAACGAAGGTGATGTTGTACTTCTTCAGAATACACGTTTCCGTGGCAAAGAAGAGACAAAACCTCAGGATGCAGGCGAAGCTTTTGCAAAAGAGCTTGCTGATCTTGCAGATGACTATGTATGTGACGCTTTCGGTTCAGCTCACAGAGCACATGCTTCCGTAGCAGTTGTTACAAAGTACATCACAGAAAAGGGCGGCGTAAACGCAGTTGGATACTTAATGCAGAAGGAAATCGATTTCCTCGGCAATGCAGTTGAGAATCCTGTAAGACCTTTCGTAGCTATCCTTGGCGGTGCTAAGGTTGCTGACAAGCTTAACGTAATCAATAACCTTCTTGAGAAGTGCGATACACTTATCATCGGTGGTGGTATGGCATTCACATTCTTAAAGGCTAAAGGTTATGAAATCGGTAACTCACTTGTTGATGACGAAAAGCTTGATTACTGCAAGGAAATGATGGCTAAGGCTGATTCTTTAGGAAAGCAGCTCTTACTTCCCATCGATACAACAATTGCAGCAGGTTTCCCTGATCCTATCGATGCTGAAATCGAAGTATCAGTAGTTGATGCTGACAAGATTCCCGCTGACAAGGAAGGTCTTGATATCGGACCTAAGACTGCAGAGCTTTACGCAGATGCAGTTAAGAACGCTAAGACCGTTGTTTGGAACGGACCTATGGGCGTATTTGAGAACCCTACTCTTGCAAAAGGTACTATCGCTGTAGCTAAGGCACTTGCTGAAACAGACGCTACCACAATCATCGGCGGCGGTGATTCAGCAGCAGCTTGCAACCAGCTTGGTTTTGCTGACAAGATGAGCCACATCTCCACAGGTGGCGGTGCATCCCTCGAATTCCTTGAAGGCAAGGAACTTCCCGGCGTATACGCAGCAGACGACAAATAAGGATAAATTATGAGTAACGCTAAACTCAAAAAAATAAGTAGTGCAGTATCAGTAGTAAGCATCGTCTTACTACTGATAGCATTATTATTCGGATTTTCAATTTTAAAAATCGGAGTTCAGAACTTAGTCGCAGAAGACAATGTAAACATTGATATCGAGAGTTCTGCCAACACCAGAGAAAAAGTCGAAGGCACAATTACTTCGATTACGGCTACAACGACAGAAGTTTCGTATGTGGCAGAGGGCAATGAACTGACTGCAGAGCTTCAGGTTTATGCCGATGACTTTAATGTCGGAGACAAGGTTGATGTGTATTATGCAATCAATGAGCCCAGGAATGTAAACAATATCAGAGTTCCCGAACTTTTTATTGCTTACTATCATAAAATGGGCACGCAGATGGTTAAGATAGGTCTTCTTATCGTAGGTGTCTGCGGCGGTATCGGACTGGTACTGTTTTTCGTGGCTATGAAATTAAGAAAGAAAGTCGGTCCCGAATAATGAAAAAAAGAGCTTTATGCTCAAAGAAATAAGGAGATACTAAAAATGGCAAGAAGAAGAATTATTGCCGGCAACTGGAAGATGAACAAGACTCCCAGCGAAGCCAGAGCACTTTGTGCAGAATTAAAAGATCTTGTAAAGAATGATGCAGTTGACGTAGTTTACTGCGTACCTGCAATTGATATTGTTCCCGTAGCAGAAGCTGTTAAGGGTACAAACGTAAAAGTAGGTGCTGAGAACTTCTACATTGAAGACAAGGGCGCTTACACAGGTGAGATTTCAGCTCCCATGCTTAAAGATGCAGGCGTTGAATTCGTTATCATCGGACATTCAGAGAGAAGAGAATACTTCAAGGAAGACGATGCTTTCTTAAATAAGAAAGTATTAAAGGCTTTCGAAGCAGGTATTACTCCTATTCTTTGCTGCGGCGAATCACTCGAGCAGAGAGAAATGAATGTTACCATGGACTGGATCAGACTTCAGATTAAGTCAGATCTTGCAGGAGTTACTGCAGACCAGGTTAAGACAATGGTTATCGCTTATGAGCCTATCTGGGCTATCGGTACAGGCAAGACAGCTACATCCGATCAGGCAGAAGAAGTTTGCAAGGGAATCAGAGAGCTTATCGCAGAGATGTATGATCAGGCAACAGCTGACGCAGTACGTATTCAGTACGGCGGATCTATGAACGCATCCAATGCTGCAGAGCTTCTTTCAAAGCCCAACATCGACGGCGGCCTCATCGGCGGTGCGTCTCTTAAGGCTGACTTCGGACAGATCGTTAACGCTTAATTAATGAGTATTGAAGCATCGGATTGCCTTCGGACGGTTCGATGCTTTTTTGCTAAATAAACAAAATAAAATGCTTTATTGTTTCACAATGAAGATTTATATGTAACGTAAACACTAATATAATTAAAAGGAGAATTTGCTATGGGTAGAAGAGGAGCTGGAGATAAGGAAGGTTTATGGTCTTTGGTTATCGGTGCTATTTTCAATGTTGTTAACTGTGTAATGTTATTCTTACCGGTTTATTTATTCGGCGGTATTTTTGTAATATTTCCCATTTTTGGAATTATTAAAGGCGTCGCAGGAATTAAACTCGGCGGAATTCAGACAGTACTCGGAATCATCGGTATTATTCTTAATGTAATTGCTTTCCTTGGTGCTCTCGGATTTGTAATTCTTGGCCTTCTTTCAAAAGCAGGCATTGTAAAATAATTCTTTTATACGGAGAAAAAAATGGTCTTAAGATGTGCTAATTGCGGAGGTGTGCTTGAATATTCCGCAGAGCTCAACAAAATGGTTTGTTCATTTTGCGGTAATTCATATACCATCGATGAATTAAACCAGAAAAGCGAGCCTGAAGAAGAAAATATTACTCAAAAACCCGCAGAAACCGCAACACCTGACAGCGAAAACAGGATTGTAACCGGTCCCACAATTTTTAAACTTAAAAATCCGTCGGGTTTTGCTTCTGAAGAGGTAGGAGACTACACTACCATTCTTAAGAAGAAAAACGAGGAAAAGGCGAAAGAAGAAAGCAGAATGCATGCATCGGTCAAGATGCAGATTATGCGTTGTACAGCCTGCGGAGCGGAGCTTGCGGTTAACGGCGTTGAAACATCCACTTTCTGTGCGTACTGCGGACAGGCAACTGTTGTTTCCGACAGAGTGGATGATTATCTTAAGCCGGATTTTATTATTCCTTTCAAAGTCACAAGGGATACAGCTGAAAAGATAATCCGTATGCAGCTTAATAAAGGATTTTTTGTACCCAAGGGTATCAAGAATTTCGAAGTTGAAAAAATCAGAGGTATTTATGTCCCTTTCTGGCTGTTTGACATGCATTACAGTGACAGACAGTTTTATAAATATTCCAAGAAACAGGGCAAAACCACTGTTACAAGATACGAGTATTTTGAAGCTAAAACTTACTTTAAACAAATGACTCTGGATGCATCGCTTAATTTAAACGATGATTCATCCGCACGTCTCGAGCCTTATGACATGAGACAGCTCGAAGAATTCGATATGGCATATCTTTCCGGATATTATTCGGACAGATTCGATGTCGGAGTGGCTGATATTACAGGAAATGCAGTTTTAAAAGCAGGCGAACTCTTTAATGAGCAGGCAAAGAAGGAAATAAAGCATAAATCTGCAAAGCTTGTTAAAAACGATCCTGATTTCAATGTCGCCAAAACCGATTATGCATTGCTTCCCGCATGGTTTTTATCATTTAAATATGACGATAAACCTTACACGATTCTGGTTAACGGCCAGACGGGAAAGATGGTCGGAGCGGTTCCTTATGTAAAAGTCAAAGCATATTCAATTTTTGCGATATCTGCTTTGGTTTTATGCTTACTTGGTATTGTTGTATGTACCGCGCTTTCATATTTCTTCTTCATAGATGTCGGATTTGACGAAAAGATAACGTGGGCTTATGCAGTCGGACTGCCGATTATCATTTTCCTTATTGCCAACGGTGCCAAAAACAGAATACAGGCAATGAAAAAGAGTTTAAGTCTTACAACGGCTAATAAGATTAACAAATTTGCGAAAGAAAGGCAGGACAGATAATATGAGTTTAGTATATATTTACGGCGTTGTTGCCGGCCTGGCTTTCGGAATATCGGTTGCATTGCTTTTTACAATATGGCTCGTAAAAAAATCAAACGACATAGGCGATTCAAGAGGTCAGTTTAATGATTTCTCCGATTATCTTGATGTAATCTGTGACGATGATGATTTAAGACAGGTTTATTAAAAAAAATAAAAGGACGGATTTTATTCCGTCCTTTTTTGATGTATCTTTTATGATTACTTAAGACATACGTAGTAAAGAACCATTGCAAAGTGTGGCAGGCTTCCGAGGAATACGAAGAGATGCCATACAAAGTGCGAGAACTTTACATCCTTTTTTCTGTAAAAGAAAGTTCCGATTGTGTAAATAACTCCGCCTAACACTACCAGGATAAGTCCAAACAGTGGAATGGTTTTAATCATCGAATATAAGAAGATGATTGCTGACCAGCCCATGATGATATATAAAATCTGAGATATTTTATCGAACTTTCTGACCGATATTGCGTTTAAGGTTACACCCAATACGCAGCAGGCTACGTTTATTCCCCATACGGTCCATCCTGCCCAGCCTCTTATGATGGAGAGGCAGATAGGAGTGTAGGTACCGGTTATCAGAATGAATATCATGCAGTGGTCGAGTTTTCTGAAAACTCTTTTAGCATTATAGTTGGTGAGTGAATGATAAAGGCAGGAAGTAAGATATAAAAGAATCAGACTTGCGCCGAATATCGAAACACCCGTTATTGCCATTGCACCTTTGTGTCTTACAGACGCTTCGACGATCATTATTACAGTACCGAATATAAAAAGGGCAGCGGCTATTCCGTGAGATATTGCATTGCTTATTTCTTCTTTAACGCTTTGTGATTTGAAAACTTCTAAATCGCTCATAATCGCCACCTCCTAAATCTTAAATTCACAAGATGTAGTTTACAATACTACATTAACACGTTAGCCGAACAATGTCAAGAGGTTTGAATGTTGTTTTCGCTTTTTGCTTCTGACCAAAATGTGAAAATGTTGTATAATATTCTTGTTACTATAATTATATATTTTCATATATTTCGTTTATATGTGCATGTATGTGGAATAAAGCATGCTAATGCATAAACTTAAGTGAAATAACCGGAGCAGATAATGATTAAAAGCACTGATGTACAAAGAATTGAATTTGATAAACCTGCGGACAACTGGAACGAAGCGCTTCCTGTAGGAAACGGGAGACTTGGCGGAATGGTTTTCGGAAATGTTCATACCGAAAGAATTCAGCTAAATGAGGACTCCGTATGGTACGGCGGTTTTAAAGACAGAAACAATCCTTCCGCGTATGAAAAACTTGGCGAAATAAGAAAGCTTATTTTTGAAGGAAGGATAAAAGAAGCTGAGGATTTATGTGCTCTTGCTTTATCAGGGCTTCCCGAAGAGCAGAGTCATTATGAACCTCTGGGTAATTTATTTATAGAATTTGATCAGGAAACTTATGAATATTCGGATTATAAAAGAGAGCTGGATATTCAGAATGCATTAGTTACTGTTTCATATAAAATCGGAGAAGTAAATTTTAAAAGAGAAGTCTTTTCTTCATATCCTGCAGGCTGTATGGTTATAAGACTTTCTGCGGATAAGAAGGGTGTGCTTTCTTTTAGGGTGAATATCGGAAGAGGATATGCACCCTGGGAAAATGTGCCTTACAAAGAACAGGTTGTAAGAAAGCAGAATTATAATAAATTCGTAGATGATATAAACTTTGCGGATACACATCTTCAGGTGATGAATGCTACTGTCGGAGGCAAAGATCCGATACTTGTTTCATGTGCTGTTAAAACAATTGTTACAAGCGGAACTGCCGAAGATATCGGAAACACCGTAGTAGTTAAGAATGCTGATGAGGCGGTTATTATACTTGCTGCCGAAACATCTTTCAGAGTGTGTAAGGATTATGGTTCATCCGATGCAATAAAGGCAGGCTTGGTTAAAAAGGCTGTCATATCCGATATAGAGAAGAACTGTAATAAGAACTGGAATGAATTGCTTGCTGAGCATATAGCAGATTACAGAGCCTTATATGACAGAGTGAAACTTGAAATTGAAGGTGACGAAAAATGCGTAAGATTTTTTAATTTCGGACGTTACTTACTGATTGCTTCTTCAAGGCCCGGTTCTCTTCCTGCCAACTTACAGGGTATCTGGAATGAAGATTATTTCCCGATGTGGGGAAGCAGATTTACGATAAACATCAATACGGAAATGAATTACTGGCCGGCAAATATCTGTAATCTGGCCGAATGTGAGGAACCGCTTTTTGATTTACTTGAGAGAGTAAGGGAAAACGGTAAAGTTACCGCTCAAAAGATGTACGGATGCGACGGATTTGTTGCACATCACAATACGGATATCTGGGGCGATACGGCGCCACAGGATGTCTGCATCTCTTCAAGCTACTGGGTGCTTGGCGGAGCATGGTTATCTCTTCATATCTGGGAGCATTATCTTTTTAATGAGGATAAAGAATTCCTTGAAAAGTATTATCCGATAATGCGTGATGCGGCTTTATTTATCATGGATTTCCTGTGCGAGGATAACGGTAAGTTGGTTTTATGTCCGACTTTGTCGCCTGAAAATACTTACATTCTTCCTAATGGTGAAAAGGGTGTTATCTGTAAGGGCGCAACCATGGATAATGAAATTATAAGGGAACTGCTTAATGCATGTATTGAGGCAGAGAAAGTTCTTGGCATAGAATCAGTCACTTCGAAGGCTGTAAATACGCTTGAAAGAATACCCGGTCTTAAGATTAGTAAGAACGGTACCATTATGGAGTGGAATGAGGATTACGAAGAAGCGGAGCCCGGACACAGACATATATCACAACTCTTTGCTCTTTACCCTGCATGGCAGATAAATGATAAAAATCCGGAACTGTTAGAAGCGGCAAGGAAGACAATTGAGAGAAGGCTTTCTTTCGGCGGCGGTCATTCAGGCTGGAGCAGGGCGTGGATAATCAATATGTATGCAAGACTCAGAATGGGTAATGAAGCGCTTGATAATCTGCATACTTTGATCGAAAAACAGACACTGCCCAATCTGTTTGATAATCATCCGCCTTTCCAGATAGACGGTAATTTCGGAGCGGCTGCGGGTATTGCGGAAATGCTTGTACAGAGCATAAACGGAGAGGTTAAACTCCTTCCCGCACTTCCTGAAAAATGGAAGAAAGGCAAAGTTGAAGGTCTTAAATTAAGAGGCGGTAAAACACTTAAACTGCTTGAGTGGGAAAACGGAGAAGTTGTTAATTCAATCATTGAATAACAAAGGTTAAAAAATGAATGATATCGTAAAAATAATAAAAGAACAGACAAATGTACTTTTCATTAATATGTATGAGCAGATAAACAGAGCGGATTTATCATGCATGATTGATAATGTGAATAACTCCAGATTTTTGTTTCATATGATTCATTCCATGGATAAGTATTTTATCAATCCTTTTGATTATGATTACTCAGAAGTTTTCAATCTCATAGGCATAGATGAAAAATACAGTATAATCTCGGAATCGCGTGAAGGATATATTGCTGCTGAAGGCTATGTGATACCCAGAGAAAATCTTGTTCAGTATATGGATTTCGTAAAAGATAAAATCAATAAGTATCTTTTAGGATTAAGCGATGAAGATTTATCCAAAAAGCCTGATAATTGTGAGTATACACGCTTGCAGATGATTCTTGCACAATACAGACATTCGATGTTCCATTGCGGAATGTCCGAAATTGCGACATATGACAGTACGGATGAATGGCTTAATTATACGGGACTTAAATATATTCCTTAAATGAAAGAGGCGATTTTATGGATTCTTATAAATGTACAATAGCGGATCTTGCTTATTATGAAAAAGAGAAGCAAATTGATGTTAATGTTGAAATTAATGACGATGACATTGAGATGAGTTGTGAAATTGACGGTGTTAGATTCTCTGAAAAGGGTGAATATTATTTTGACACATTTCAGGCATTCAGGGACAGCCTCTTGGAATTTGGATACGGTATTAAATGTAACGGTTCAAAGTTGAATGCGTTACAGTCAGAAATGCAGGGATATAGTGATAAAATATATCTTGTTGAAATCGGAAGACAGGCACTAAATAAAGATGTTTCCTACATATGGGATTATGCGGATATAAAAGAGTTTCCGTCAACAAACGAGCAAAGAGCATTTGCGAATAAATGGTATAAGAGTCTGGAAGAGAAAAATGGCTAAAAGAATTAAATTTTTTATATGATTTTAAAATGATTTAAGATTAAAGCAGAAAAAAATATTAAGGAAGATGGAAGAGTGACATGAAAGAAAAAAGTAACGGAAAAAAGAAAGGCACCGTAGGAAAGGTATTACTGATAATCCTAGCGGTTATCATAGTATGTCTGGCTGCAAAAATATGCATAACAGAAGTTTACGCGCATAAAATCCCGCATCGTTTTGCATCGGCTAAAGAAGGCAGAGAACTGATGCTCTCAAATGAAGAATACTATGCAAATATTACTCAGAAAGATATCGAAATAAGGCTGGGTAAAAGCGGTGCTACATTAGATGATTTGCTTGAAGCTTCTACAGCTGAGGTTAAGAGTTTCACTGTTTTTGATAAATACATAGTTGACCGCCGCTTGGCAAAAATGGCACAGACATTGAAACGTAACGGTTATGAACTTCCTGAGTTGGAGAAAATTGTATTTATTAAAACAAATATGACTACGGAACCCATCGCTGCAAGCGGATATACTCACGGGACACAGATTTATCTAAGTTCAATAAATATATTATTCAGCGTAATTCCGAGCTCGGGAAAATATTTTGATATGCTGTTATGGCATGAACTTTTCCACTGCCTAACAAGGAACAATCCTGAATTCAGATCCGAAATGTATTCACTTGTAAATTTCACGGCGACAGGAAAAGATTTTGAACTGCCGCCCTGCGTAAAAGACATTTATTTAAGCAATCCCGATGTAGAACACCACGATTCATATGCAACCTTCACGATTGACGGTCAGGATATCGATTGCTTTGTTATCTGGATTTATTCGGACGAACTCGGAGATGATACACCGGCGCTTATTCCCATAGACGGAACTGACATTTATTATCTACCGGATAAGGTCTCAAACTTTTATGATGTGTTCGGAAGAAATACCGATTATTTAATTGATCCGGAGGAGTGCATGGCTGATAACTTTAAGTACGCCATGTATTACGGAATTGAGGGGGAGAACGGACAGGGTTATCCCAATCCTGAAATAATTCAGGGAATTATAGATGCTGTAAAAAAGAAATAACTGTAATGTTTAAAAAAGCTTCAGCCTGCGTAGGACTGAAGCTTTTGTTTTTATTTATTTTGTAATTCCCGAATAATCATTATCCACATTTATTACGCAGAAATAACCTTTGTGCTTTGCATGTACTTTATTCTGTATTTCTTCTACAAGTTCTTTTTCACTCATTTTAAATTTATGAGGAATAACGACATCGAAGATAAGGTTGGAATGTGACTCGCCGTGCACCATTCTGAAATCGTGTAAAGTTAGTCGCTCATCTATTTCTTTTATGATTTCTGTAGCTAAAACCTTTGCCTCATAAAGAGTTTCATCATTGGTATCCACGGGATCCATGTGAATCGAGACTTCGCAGTTAAGCTTGGTCTTGATTTCGTTTTCGATATCGTCGATGCATTCGTGAAGATAGAGGATGTCCTTGTCGCATGGAACTTCAGCATGGAGGGATACGAAAATTCTGGTAGGGCCGTAGTCGTGAACTATCATATCGTGGATTCCGATGACTGACTCGTTGGAACGAACTATGGTTTCGATTTCTTTTACGAATTCGGGATCTGGTGTCTGGCCTAAAAGAGGAGAGATGGTTTCTCTTAAAGTCTTATAGCCGGCATATGCGATGAAAAGTCCGACCGCAATACCTGCGTAAGCATCGATTTTAATTTTGAATACCGCGTAAAGAATGTAGCAGATTAAAACTACGGTTGTTGCTACAGTATCGCTGATTGAATCGATTGCGGTTGCCTTCATGGCTGTTGATCCGATCTTTTTGCCGTAAATCATATTGTAGGCGAACATATAAAGTTTGATTACTATCGAAAGCGAAAGAAATACAAATGTAAGCGCGCTTACCATGACTTCTTCGGGATGAATGATTTTGTTGATACTTGATTTAACAAGTTCAAATGCAACGATAAGGATAATGAGCGAAACTATAAGTCCGGAGATGTATTCGATTCGTCCGTGTCCGAAAGGATGCTCGTTATCGGGTTTCTGACCTGAGAGCTTAAATCCTAAAAGAGTTATAATACTGCTTCCCGCATCGGATAAGTTGTTAAAAGCATCTGCGGTAACGGAAATTGCAGAGGTGATGATTCCGACGCTGAATTTGGTCGCAAAAAGGAAAAGGTTTAAGATAATACCAACCGTTCCTGTCAGAATACCATATCTGCGGCGGACGTTCTCATCGTTAAAATCGTTTTTGTTTTTTATAAAAACAGAAGATAAAAGTGCAATCATTTTAAAATTCCCCGAAAATGCGGCAATACGGATATATTGTATTGTCATATTTCTTTCTACCATAATAATTGTATAAGGTATAAAAGACATTATAATATTGTCCGCGCATAAATTCCATATTTATTAAAGAGAGAATTATTTGAGGTTAAAATTTTCTTGACGTACGGGATTTTTTTGGTATAATTCAATTTGTGCGATTACTCAAACAGACCGTGCACGTATATTTGGTCTTGGAGGAGGGTTGAGAAGTGTCAAGAGTTGAAGTTAAAGAAAATGAATCATTAGACAGCGCGCTTAGACGTTTTAAAAGAAACTGTGCCAAGGCCGGTATTCAGCAGGAAATTCGTAAAAGAGAACATT
>JAGCVT010000070.1 GCA_017962225.1 Lachnospiraceae bacterium | reverse complement strand
TACAAAAGCATATGCGCATCCTGCACCGAATCCGCCGTACAAACCGATTAACGAAGGTACGAGCACCATATTCTGAGGTGTCGGTCTTATAATAAAAAGCGCTCCTGCAAAAGCGATTATTGTTGCTATAACGTCGGTCTTCGAAGGCTTTTCTTTTAGGAGCGGAATGGATAAAATAATCGCAAAAAACGGCGAGAGTTTATTTAGCATATTCGCATCTGCCAATGCAAGCTTGTCGATTGCATAAAAGTTTGCAATAAGGCCGGTGGTTCCGAAAAGACATCTGAAAAATATATCTGCGCCGAAATCTTTTTTGATTTCAAATTTCTGTTTTTTAACTATTAGCGTAATGATTGCAATTACAAGCGCAAAAGCATTTCTGAAAAATGCTTTCTGCATTGTAGGAATATCTCCAGACAGTCTGACGAAAAACGTCATCAGAGAAAAGCCTGCTGCCGCAATAATTATGCAAATTATTCCTTTCAAGTTATCTTTCATGCCAAAACTGTCCTGCCCTGATTTATTCCCCCCGTTAATTGATTAAAACTTCATATACCAATATAATGCTGTAGCATCACAGAAGGGTTTATCCAAATTTTTATAAAACATCGTATTTACAGCCCCTAATTTAAATCCGAATTTGGAATAAAATCTGCATGCCAAAAGATTGTTGTCCTGAGTTTCCAAAGCGAGTCCGGCCATTCCTTCTTTTTTAGCCCATTCAACTGCTTTTTGCATAAGCGCTGTGCCTACGCCTTTCCCCCTGAAGTCTTTTAATACGCTGATATCATCTACAAAAAGATATTTATTCCAGTCTTTTCTGACGATTATTCTGCCTGCGAATTTACCGTTTACATAAGCCATGAATACCGTCTTGCAAGGATTATCAACATATTCGGAATAATCCGTATCATCTTCTTCATATGAATGCATGTATGGATCAGCAAGCAGTTCTTCCATAAATGACCACTCATCATCAACAAATATAGGTTTTAGTTTTCCAATTATTTCAAAAGGCTCATTAATGCCTTTTATATCTTTTATTCTGTCTTTATTTATTTCCAGTATTTCCATTTTTTTAGCTCCCGCTTAATATTCTATTGCTTTCTTAAAACTTTCAATCCATTCTTCCTTAAAATTCTTTATTGTCGGAATGTGTATCAAAACTGCATTCCCTTTATATTTTTCAAGCAAATAACAGTACGCTTCATTGCAAAGATATTTGGACGGAACTTTCGATATGTCTGCCTTGATCATAAAAGAAGCAAAGCTTTCCTTCAACTCCTCCAAATCCAGTTTTGATTCAAGTCGTTTGCCATCTTTTTCTGCAACCCTCTCAATACTGAATGAATCACATAAATTCTTGTTTACTCCAAATAAATAGACTTCGTCATAGTCCGACGAAAGTTCCTCGATATCTTTCTTCAACCCCGTAAAAGAATTGGTCAGTAAACAAGGTTGTGAAGATAATGAACTTACAAGTATATTGGATGAATTATTCTTTCCTTTGAATCCGATAAATAATGTATTCTCCATGATTATTCCTGCCAGTTAAGTATAAAAACATCTTCTCCGTCATTCAC
The DNA here is from genome assembly GCA_017962225.1 of Lachnospiraceae bacterium. GTDB lineage: Bacteria > Bacillota > Clostridia > Lachnospirales > Lachnospiraceae > UBA3766. Next base: position 42,858 of record JAGCVT010000070.1, on the reverse strand, counting down.
TTCGCCGGTTTCTTTAAAACCGAAAGATTTATATAAACCGATTGCATTTACATTACTTGCCTTGGTGGAAAGCCTGATGTTGTTTGCGCCGTTTTCTTTGAAGTAAGCAATGATTACTTTTAATGCTTCTTTTCCGTATCCTCGTCCCTGAAGGTTTTCGTCAATCATAAATCTCCACAACCAGTATCTGTCGTTAGGATCTTCATATTCTTCATCAAAAGCAAACATCGTAAAACCTACCGGCCGGCCGTCTGCATATATAACAAAAGGTCTGGCAACATCGGCATTTTCGGCTGCTGCCTCCAGCGATTTTTCATTTGTGTCAATATAACCTGACTGTGCTTCAGTTACTTTTAACTTAATACAGTCTTCTCTTGTTGTTTCATCAATTGGTCTTAATTCTATATTCATTTTTTGTCTCTCACTATTTATTCTTCTTCACTGAAATCAGTATCCATTGTTACCTGAAGTTTAAAATCAGGGAATTCACTTTGAACCTTGCTGCAAACTTCTTTGTATACTTCGCTACGGTCTTTTGCATCAAAGCTAACTACAAAGTCAAATCTGACAGTCTTTTCTGCCTTATCAAGATAGAATCCGTGCATCTGAATTACGTTCGGGATTTCTGAAACAATTTCGTTTACTTTTTTTCTTGCCTCTACTGCTTCGGGATCTTTTGTATTGTACGAATAAACTCCGATTGCCGTAAGGATTACGTTGTGAGTCTTATAAACATTAACCTGAATTTTCCGTAAAAGTTTATCAAGATCATCTGCCGACAAGGTATCGGGAACTTCGATGTGAACCGAACCGTTATATGAATCAGGTCCGTAGTTATGCATTACAAGATCATAAACTCCGTTAACCTCTTCGTAATCCAAAATTGTCTTCTTAATATCTCTTGCAAGTTCTGCGTCTACGCGTTCGCCCAGTATCTTTGACAGCGTTTCTTTTAGCATTTCGAAGCCTGATTTTATGATTACCAAAGCAATAATCGCACCGAGCCATGCTTCCAGAGAAACGTGGAAAATTAAGAAAATTGCTGCTGCCGCAAGTGTGGATGCAGAGATAATCGAATCAAGTAAAGCATCGCTTCCAGAATTCACAAGCGAATCAGAATTTACTTTTTTACCTGTGCTTTTTACGAACAATCCGAGAATAATCTTAACAAGCACCGCCACTGCGACTATAATAAGCGAAACCACCGAATAATCGGGCTGTTCGGGATGAATTATCTTTTTAACCGACTCAATAAAAGCTGTAACTCCTGCATAAAGAACCAGAATTGAAATAATCATTGCACTCAGATATTCTATTCTGCCATATCCGAACGGATGCTTTTTATTCGGTTCTTTTCCCGCAAGTTTCGTTCCTATAATCGTAATCACAGAACTTGCTGCATCGGATATATTGTTTACCGCATCCATAACGATTGCTATGGAATTCGTTGTAAGTCCGATAACTGCCTTAAAAGCAGCCAGAAAAACATTGGCGATTATACCAATCACACTTGTTCTTACTATAACTTTATTACGATTATCTGTTTCTTTCATATTTTCCTCCACCGGTTCAAATTTTATCGATACGGACAAATGCTTTTTTGCACCATTCGATTACCGTATCAAATTCCTTATCAAAATCATAATCATCAGGAAGTTCTGCCATATTTAAAATATGCCTGTCTTCTTCGCTGACAACCTCTTTGAGCTCTTTCTTTGTTTTTACAAACTCTCCGCTTTCAAGGAAATGCATATTTTGGATTAAAAAGAAGAAGCCTTTACATGTTCCGCGGAATTTCTGCTCGCTCTTTTCTCTGTCCGCATGAATGTAACGATGACAGAGCTCGTGATAAATATTTCCGAGGCTTGTTTTAACATATGTAATTTCGTCCTGCCTTGTAGCCTTCGGCAAAAGCTCTTCCAGATTTCCGTACAGATCCTTTGTTGTTTGAAGAAGCTGCAATGTCTCAAGCGGAGTCCATGCATTTATTTCTTCTTTTCCGCAAATAAAACCGCAGGACTTTTCACTGTAACCAATCCTGTTAAGGATTTCTTTGTAGAGGTCCATATCCTTAACGCAGAAGCCGTCAATTACAACCATCACATCTATATCGCTGTTTTCGTGCGCTTCGCCGCGAAGATAACTTCCCTGAAGTCCGACATATAAAAGGCGCTCGCCGTAAACTGCTTTGGCTTCATCAAGAAAGTTTTTCATGTATTCATCCAAATCAAACATGATTCTCTCCTTATTCCATCGCAAGCTCTATAAGCTTTTTTAAGTGCAATTCAACCGAATCAAAACACTTTACCGGACAATTTTCAGAGTTAAGAATTAAAGGAAGTTCGGTACATCCTAAAATAAGCCCTTCTATGCCGTCCTCTTCTTTCATTCTGTTAATAATTCCAGTCAGTTCGGCCAGAGTCGATTCTTTTACGATGCCTACTTCTAATTCTTCGTAAATTCTTTTTCCAATCAAGGCTCTTTCTTCAGCGTTCGGAACAAAAACCTCTACACCGTTTTCAAATAGATTTTTTTTCATGTAGTCCTGTTCCATCGTAACAACGGTTCCGAAAAGGCCTACTTTTTTGATTCCTTCAGAAACGATTTTCTCGCAAACCGTTTTGGGAATGCTGACAAGAGAAACTCCCGTTTTCTCAACAATTTCATCATATACCATATGCATTGTTACTGCTGTTAATGCAATAACATCGGCTTTAGTTTGAACCAGACAGTTTACTTTTTCAGCCAGATAGTCTGCCAGTTCGCTAGTCTCTCCATTCTGTACGTATTCCCACGCTCTTCTGAAATCAACACTCTCAATCGCGATATCAGGCATGTGTTTTTCATTTGTCAGTAAATCAATCTCGCTGTTTAATTTTTTATAGTACATAACCGTTGACTCCGGTCCCGTACCACCTACAAGTCCTATTTTTTTCATATATACCTCGTTAATTATTTCCAGTCATTTTCACACTCTATAAGTTTAACTTGAATGGGGCTTTAAAGCAATATTTTAGGGCATAAAAAAGCAGAGGACTTAAGCCCTCTGCCTGTATTATTACAAAAGTTTTATAAAAGTTTTAAACGAATTAATCTACTTTAGGAAGGTTTGCTCTGAACTTTGCGAGTTCTTCGTCTGTAGGAATATAATCATCCATCTTGCCGTCATGGAATTTCTCGTATGCTACGAGGTCAAAGTAACCTGTACCGGTAAGACCGAATACGATGGTCTTTTCTTCGCCTGTCTCCTTGCACTTAAGAGCTTCGTCGATAGCAACTTTGATAGCATGTGAACTTTCGGGAGCAGGAAGGATACCTTCAACTCTTGCGAACATTTCAGCAGCTTCAAATACTTCTGTCTGCTTAGCTGTAGTTGCTTCCATAAGTCCGTCAGCGTAGAGCTGTGAAAGAATTGAGCTCATGCCGTGATAACGAAGTCCGCCTGCATGGTTGGGTGCGGGAATGAAATCACTGCCGAGTGTGTACATCTTGGCAAGAGGACAAACCATACCGGTATCGCAGAAGTCATATGCGTATACGCCTCTTGTGAAGGAAGGACATGAAGCAGGCTCAACTGCGATGATTCTGTAGTCTGTGCCCTTCTGAATCTTTTCGCCCATAAAAGGAGCAATAAGACCGCCGAGGTTTGATCCGCCGCCTGCGCAGCCGATAACGATGTCTGCTTTGATGCCGTATTTATCAAGTGCAGCCTTTGTTTCAAGACCGATAACCGACTGATGAAGAAGTACCTGGTTAAGAACTGAACCAAGAACATATCTGTAACCGGGTGTGCTTGTTGCAACTTCAACTGCTTCTGAAATTGCACAGCCGAGTGAACCTGTGGTTCCGGGATGAGCTGCGTTGATTCTTTTACCAACTTCTGTTTCCATTGAAGGAGAAGGTGTTACTGAAGCGCCGTATGTTCTCATTACTTCACGTCTGAAAGGCTTCTGTTCGTAAGAAACCTTAACCATGAATACCTTGCAGTCAAGATCGAAATATGAACAAGCCATTGAAAGAGCTGTACCCCACTGACCAGCACCGGTCTCTGTGGTAACGCCCTTAAGGCCCTGTTTCTTAGCGTAGTAAGCCTGAGCGATAGCTGAGTTAAGCTTGTGGCTTCCTGATGTATTGTTACCCTCGAATTTGTAGTAAATCTTAGCGGGTGTCTGAAGCTTCTCTTCAAGGCAGTAAGCTCTTACCAAAGGTGAAGGTCTGTACATCTTGTAGAAGTTTCTGATTTCTTCGGGAATCTCGATAAATCTTGTATCGTTATCAAGTTCCTGTTTTACGAGCTCTTCACAGAAAACGCCTGCGAGTTCCTCTGCCTTCATAGGCTCATGTGTTCCGGGATTAAGTAACGGTGCGGGCTTATTAATCATGTCTGCGCGAAGGTTGTACCAAGCCTTAGGCATCTCGTTTTCTTCAAGATAAATTTTGTAAGGGATTTCTTTTGACATGTCTGTCTCCTTTCATAAAAACCGCGCTTCGAGATAAGGAAAAATAAAAAGACCTATCCTTGCTTATCTGCAAGGACAGGTCTGAACTTTTCAACCTGCGGTGCCACCCTGCTTGGTGTAAATACACCCTCTTAGCGCATACCAACATATGCCGGATTTGTTTACGGGGTTCCGCCCCGGCGCCAATACTCCGAATTGCTTCGTTTCCTTTTGCCCTCAAAAGCCCATTCAACTTTACATTTCAATACCGCGCTCTCAGCACCGGCGGTTCTCTGTATCTGAAAGAGGAAAAGTCTACTCACTCTTTTTCATAGGTTTGTATCTGATAAATTTTATATCACTTCAAAAAATTTGTGTCAATAGATTTTTTATAATAAATCCGCAATCTCGTAAATAAGTCTTTCGGTCTTTTCCCAGCCGAGGCAGGGATCGGTGATTGACTTGCCGTATACGCCGCCGTCTACCTTCTGGCAGCCGTCCTCGATGTAGCTTTCAACCATGAAGCCTTTAAGAATCTTCTTAACGCGCTCGTCATGTCTGGTGGAGTAAAGCACGTCTTTTATGATTCTGGGCTGCTCGAACGGGTTCTTGCCCGAGTTCGAATGGTTAGTATCGATGATAACTGCGGGATTTATAAGATCTCTTTCATCGTATGCGTCGCAAAGTCTTATAAGATCTTCGAAATGATAGTTAGGCTGTGACTCCCCGTGCTTGTTGGTATAACCTCGTAAAATAGCATGTGCGTAAGGGTTACCTTCCGAATGAACTTCCCAGCCTCTGTAGATGAATGAGTGTGAATGCTGAGCTGCAAGGATACCGTTCATCATAACGCTGATATCACCCGAGGTCGGGTTTTTCATACCTACGGGCGCCGCAATACCACTGGCAACAAGACGATGCTGCTGGTCTTCAACTGATCTTGCACCGACTGCAACATATGCAAGCACGTCATCAAGGTACTGATAGTTTTCGGGATAAAGCATTTCATCTGCGCATGCAAAACCGGTCTCTTCAATCGCACGCATGTGAAGATGTCTGGTCGCAATAATTCCCTTGAAAAGATCTGACTTTTCGTTGGGGTCGGGCTGATGAAGCATACCCTTGTAACCCTCGCCTGTTGTACGGGGCTTGTTTGTATAAATTCTCGGAACGATAATAATTTTATCTTTTACCTTTTCCTGAATCGGGCAGAGTCTTGAAATATAATCGATTACACTGTCTTCTCTGTCTGCCGAGCAGGGTCCGATGATAAGAATCAGCTTGTCGCTTCTTCCTTCAAATACCGATTCCAACTGTGCCTTTTTCGTATCAACAAGATCTCCCATCTTGCCGGTTAAAGGACACATTTCCTTAACCTCTACGGGTAATGCCAGTTTTTTGATGAAATTCATTTTCATGGTTTTACTTGCCTTCCTTAACTTTATTCATTCTCTCATTTTTATTTTGTATTAAATTTTGAACGTCTCTTGGTAGAGAGTCTCATTTTCTCTTTAATTGCTTCGGTATTGTCTTCTGCGATGAGGTTTCTTAAACCTGTGATTTCATTGATAAACAAATCCATCTCACGAAGAAGCGATTCCTTGTTCACATGGAAAAGTTCGCTCCACATGTTCTCATTTATTCTTGCGATTCTCGTTAAGTCCCTAAAAGAATCGCCCGTGTAATCCTTAAGGTGCTCGTTGTCCTTACATGTCATAAGCGAAACGGCGATGCAGTGTGTAAGCTGTGATACATATGCAATCATTTCGTCATGCTCTTCGGGACTTAAAATGCTGACTTTGTTAAAACCTAAAATCTGTCCCAAATTTTCGCACCATAAAATTGCCTCTTCGGTGTTTTTATCTGTAGGTACAACGATGTAGTTGGCGTCTCTGAATATTCTGTCATCTGCGCTTTCAACACCGCTTGTTTCTTTACCAGCCATGGGATGTGCTGCGATAAATTCAGCCTTGTCACCGAGGATATCCTGGATTTCGTATACGATACAGCTCTTAACACCTGTAACGTCCGTGATGCGGATGCCTTCTTTTATGTCTTTTACGTTATTTCTAACCCACTCGATTGCGGCGTTCGGATAAAGAGCCAAGATAATGCAGTCTGCTTCTTTGACGAATTCGGAGATATCTTCCTTAAAGGTTCCTTCATCAATAATATCGTTTTCGATTGCAAACTTTATTGTCTCTTCGCTTTTGTCAATTGCTGTTACGCGGCAGCCTATTCTTTTAAGAGCCTTCGCGTAGCTTCCGCCCATGAGTCCGAGTCCGACGATAAGGACGTTCTGTTTGTTAATCCATTCCATGTTTTAATCCTCTTTGGTTATCTTAATTCCGAGCTTTTCAATGTCTTCGAAAAATCCCGGATAGCTTTTTCTTACTGCCTGTGCACCGTTTATTTTACCACCGGTTGCTGATAAAAGAAGCGCCATCGACATTACGATTCTGTGATCGTTGTGACCGTCGATTGTTTCTGTCGGAGCGTTTAAACCGCAGCCAATTTCGATTGAATTTTCTTCCATGCGAGTCTTAATTCCAAACTTTGCAAGTTCTTCGCACATAACGCTTCCGCGGTCACTCTCTTTTATTTTAAGGCGTGCAGTCGATGTGAAAACACCGCCTTTGCTGGCTGCTGCCATTGCGAAAAGCACGGGGCCCAAATCAGGGCAGTCTGCGATATCGAGTGTGGCTTTTTCGCATAATAGTTTCTCAAAATATTCTTTGTAAATCCTGTCGCCCTGAAGGCTTTTTTCGTTAAGTCCGTTTACCTTTACTTTTCCGCCTATAAGATTGAATGCATCAAGAAATGCAGCGTTTGAATAATCGCCTTCAACTTCAATGTTTTTGCAAATGTATTTGCATCCGCTCTCTACGTAAAGCGTGTTTTCATCCTTCCAGCCGACATTAATTCCAAACTCGTTCATAGCCTGGATTGTCATATTGATGTAGGATCTGCTCTCTACAGGAGGGATGAGTTTTATGCTTCCGCCCTCGCCTTTTATGGACAATGCTAAAAGAAGTCCTGTGATAAACTGACTGCTTATATTGCCTGCTACATCAAAATCGTTTTCCTTGATTCCGCCTTTGATAACAATCTTATCGGACTGTCTTTCAAAGGATAAAGCTGCATCACTCTTTAAGATGTTTTCGTATATTCCAAAAGGCCTGTTTCTAAGCGTTTCGCTTCCGTAAAACTCACTTATTACAGGAAGTGTCATTGCTATTCCCATGAAGAAGCGCATGGTACTTCCGGACTCGCGGCAGTTAAAGGTAAGTGTTTCGCCAGGAGCACTTAGAATGCTTTTGCTTCCGTCTACAAAAACAGTAGAGCCTTCAACCTTTACATCTGCACCGAGTGTTTTTATACAGTCGATTGTAGCTTTTATATCTTCTGAAAAATCCACATTGGAAATCACGCTCTCACCGTTAGCAAGCGCCGCGCAGATAATGTATCTGTGCGCCATACTCTTTGAAGGCGGAGCTGAAATTTCACCGTATGCAGTTGATTTTTCTATCGTAACATTCATACTAATAAATCCATTGCCTCAAGGTAGCCGTTTAAGCCGTGACCTGAAATTGTTTTAATGCAGGCTGCTCTGATGTAGCTTACCTGTCTGAATTCCTCTCTCGAATCGACATCGGAAATATGTACTTCCACCATGGGAATTCCGACTGCTTTTGCTGCATCAAGAATAGCCACGCTTGTATGTGTGTATGCGCCGGGATTGATGATGATTCCGTCAATTGCCTTATAGCTTTCCTGGATCCAGTCAACCAGATCGCCCTCGTGATTGCTCTGCATTATCTGAACATTTACACCGATTACATCCGCATAATTTTCAATCATCTCACAAAGTGATTTATAATCTGTTTTACCGTAAATATCAGGCTCTCTGATTCCAAGCATATTTAAATTGGGTCCGTTTATAACACGTATCGTTTTCATTTTGTGCTCCTCATAAAATGATTATTTATAAATCTTTAAAATCGCATTTACCGTTTCATCGATTCCGACTTCCGCATTGATTTTGTAGTCGCATGTCGAATTATAAACCGGAAGTCTCTCCTCGTAGAGTTTCATTATCTTTGCTTTTTCGTTTGCAAGCGGTCTGTCGTCCGTGGGAACGAGATCTTCGGGCTTTCTGTCAAGGAAGAAAACTGTTCCGTTGGCCATCAGATTTTTAACATTGTCTGCATTTAAAATAACTCCGCCGCCTGTTGAAATGATGCTGTTTTTAAGAGTCGCAACTTCAGAAACAATTTCTTTTTCAACATTCCTAAAATACTTCTCGCCATCCGTTGCAAAGATGTCGGATATCTCTCTTTTTTCTCTTTCAACTATCAGTGCGTCGGTATCTATGAACGTTTTCCCTAGCTTTTCCGCAAGGAGTTTTCCTATTGTGCTCTTACCGCTTCCCGGCATTCCGGTTAAAACAATGTTGTTGTTTTCGTCGTAAAGATTTTTATAAATCTCTTCAACCTTTTCCGTGGGTACTTTATTGCTCGTAAAAAACTCGCATGCCGCAACTGCCTGTAAAACGAGCATTTTTAAGCCGCTGCAGTGTTTAACTCCCATCTCTTTTGCTTCAAGAATCAGTCTCGTTCTGCCCGGGTTGTAGATTACATCCGCAACTCCTTCAAGGCTCGTAAAACGCTTTAAATCAATGGGCTTTGCATCAAGGTTTGGATACATTCCGCTAGGCGTTGTATTAACGATATACGCTGCATCAGAATGCTTTTCGTATGCTTCTTCGTATGTGATTGCACCATCCTTCGCACTGCGGCTTACCTTGCTTAAGAAGGATGCACCCATGTCTTCGCATACCGCATACGCAGTTTTGCTGGTACCACCTGTACCGAGGATAAGTACCTTTTTACCCTGTAAATTAAAACCGTTTTCTTCAAGCAGGGTTTTAAGTCCATAGTAATCGGTATTGTATCCGCTAAGTTTACCATCGTTGTTTACTACTGTATTAACCGCGCCTATTGCACGTGCTTTTTCATCAATGAAATCAAGGTGTTTGATGACGTCTTCCTTGTAGGGAATCGTTACGTTTATTCCCTTGAATTCTCTTGCTTCCATAAAAGCATCGAGACCGTCACGCGGTATTTCTTTTAATTCATATCCGTAAAATCCGAACTCCCCATGAATCACTTTTGAAAAGCTGTGTCCGAGGCGTTCGCCTATAAGTCCGTATTCCATGTTTTATTCCTGTGTAAAAAAGTCAGTTCCGTATCTTGCTGCAAGCATATCATATACAGCCAGTGCACAAACCGAATCAACCACGACTCTTGCTCTGTGAATGATTGCCGGATCGTGTCTTCCTTCGATTGCAATGTCAGAGTTCTCAAGCGTGTTAAGATTTATGCTTTTCTGCTCTTTGTAAATCGAAGGTGTGGGTTTAACCGCACACTTTATGATTATAGGCATACCGTTTGTGATACCGCCGTTAATTCCGCCGTTATTGTTTGTGGCTGTAACAACTTTACCGTCTTCGTTTCTTAATGCATCGTTGAAGCTTGAGCCTTTCTCACAAACCTTGTCAAACCCTGCACCGAACTGTACGCCCTTTATGCCGGGTACGGAGAAAAGAAAATGTGAAAGAACACTCTCCACAGAATCAAACCAGGGCTCGCCTACACCTGCGGGAAGACCTGTAATAGCGGTTTCAAGTACACCGCCTACACTGTCTGCATCTTTGGCTGCATCTTCGATTGCTTTAATCATTTTTTCTGCAACTTCTTCATCTAGAACCGCAAATGATTTTTTATTCAAAGCAGAGATATCATTCTTAATATCGGAAAACTCCCTGTCCGTTAAATCGGACAGCTTGTAGATATGAGTTCCGATTGAAATACCTTTTTTCTCGAGCGCGCTCATTGCGATAGCACCGCCTGCAACGATTGCCGCGGTAATTCTTCCGCTAAAATGTCCGCCGCCTCTGTAGTCTTCAAAGCCGTGGTATTTACACATTGCGGTATAGTCTGCATGTCCGGGTCTTGCAACTCTTCCTGCCTTGTCGTAATCAGCACTTCTTGTGTTGGTATTGGGTATTAAAATGCAAAGAGGAGTACCGGTTGTTTTACCGTTAAACACACCGCTTGCAAATGTATATTCATCAGCCTCTACTCTGGCGGTTGATATTGCACCGGCAGGTCTTCTTAAAGCAAGTTTTTCTTTTATAAAATCATCATTTACTTCGATGCCCGGTGCAAGACCATCCAAAACCACGCCGATGTAAGGTCCGTGGCTCTCACCGAATATTGTTGTCTGTAAACTTTGTCCGAATGTGTTCTTCATAAAATTTCCCTCTTTATGCAAGAAGTTTTTTCAACCTCTCCCCAAGTTCAGCAGGTGTCATATCTCTCATTTCAAATGTTCCGATTTTTGAAACATATACTGCGGAGATTGTCTTACCGTTTAACTTTTTATCATGTGTAACTGCTTCAAGCGCTTCGTCATAATCAAATGAATATACGGATGCAATCTTAAGCATATTAAGTATCTTTACGATGCGTTTCTTTACGTCTTCATCGCACATTACGGTCATGCCCATGCCTACGCATTCTCCGTGAAGAAGGACTCTGTCCGTATCCTGAAGTGCCGCCTCAACGCCGTGGCCTAATGTATGTCCGAAGTTTAAAACCTTACGAAGCCCTGCTTCTTTTTCATCCTTTTCAACCACGTCTGCTTTTGTCTGAATCGCTTTACCGATTACATACTCGATATCGAGATCTTCAAACTTCTCAGCCTTCTCAAATTCTTCAAAAAGATTGGCATCAAATGTCGCAGCCATCTTGATTGCTTCCACAAGTCCGTTGGCTTTCTGTCTGTCGGAAAGTGTATCGAGTACATCGGGATCGATAAGCACTTTTTTAGGCTGGTAAAATGTTCCGACGATATTTTTAACACCGTTAAAATCAACTGCCGTCTTTCCGCCTACCGATGAATCAACCTGCGATAAAACAGTGGTCGGAATATTGTAAAAATCTATGCCTCTCATAAAACATGATGCAGCAAATCCTGCGAGATCTCCTACTACTCCACCGCCTAAAGCCACCACGCAGTCCTTTCTTGAAAAACCGTTTTCAAGAAGCGCTTTTTCTATGCCGGCGAAGTTATCAAGGTTCTTACTTTCCTCGCCCTGCTTAAGCACAAATTTCGAAGAGCTCAGGCACTGCGCACCAAGAATATCGCTGTACTTTTCAGGCACGCCGTCATCGGTTACAATCATAACCTTACGATTAAGATTAAGTTCGTCTTTAGCACGCGCAAGCACACCTCTTTCAATCTTAATTTCATATGCATTTACAGGAAGATTAACTTTTACTATCATATTTCGTCTTTCAAATCCTTATAGTTTCCGAAAACATTATCTTTTATCATATTTTCATGTCTGCAGCATAGGTTCCGATGACCTTAATCATGTTGCATTCTTTTTCGAGGTCTTTTAACATCTTCTCACCCTCTTCGGTCTCGATGTCTCCTTCAACCTCTGTATAGAAGTAGTACTGCCAGTTTTCGTTCTTAACAGGTCTGCTTCTTATAACCTTCATATTGTATCCGTGTTTACCCAAAATAGCGATTGCATCGGCGAGCGAGCCTGCTTCGTTTTTAACGGTAAACATCAGTATAAAATCGCCCGCTACGTCATTGCTCTTAATGACTGCCTTTTCTCTTGAAAATACCGCAAATCTCGTGGTATTCTGGGCGCTTTCGTTAATATCATAATCCAGAATGGAAAGGCCGTAAAGTTTGGCTGCTTCCTTACTTGCGATAGCACCTACGGTCACATCGTTTTTATCGGCGATTTCCTTAGCCGCAACTGCGGTATTTTCTGCGCTTATACTTTTAAGGCCGTGTCTTTTAATATATTCGCTGCACTGATCGAGTGCCTGTGAATGGCTGACCACAGTCTTAATTGTCTCAAGCGAACTGTCCTTTACTCCGAGGAGGCACTGTGACACGCTAAGCTCGTATACTCCGTTTACAAAAAGCTCACCTTTGAACATAAGGTCCGTAACGGCCCCTACTTCGCCCGCATAGCTGTTTTCTATAGGAAGTACGCAGAAATCACATTCGCCCGCTACAACGGCGTTGTAGGCCTCTGAGAAACTGCCATAGGACACTCTGGTGGCGTCGGGTAAGATTTTGCTTGCGGAAATGCTTGCAAACGAGCCTTCGATTCCGCTGTAGGCCACTTTTACGCCTTCCAAAAGTTTATGCTGATAACTCTTGGAAGCATTCAAAACACCTTCGAAAAAGTCCTTGTAGTAAACCTCGATCTCTTTGTTTTTCACTTTGCCGGCGTTCTTTTCAATAAGAACCTTTTCTCTGTCCTTATCAAGCACAGGAATTCCGTGTTCTTTTTTGTAAGCCGCAACCTGAGAGCTGATGCTCATTCTCTGTTCGAACAAATCAATCATCTGCTCGTCTATTCTCTCGATCTGGCCGCGTAATTCATCCATCTGAGACATATCTGTTTCACCTCATAAAAAAGCACTGCCCCGAACAAGGACAGTGCAAACATAATCACATTCAGTCAGCATCTATTCTTTATTCGGTACGCCCATGATTATTCTTTGAAAAGTAAAAGGCAAAAAGGCTTACAAAAAAGTAGGCCTGAATAAAGTAATAGAAACCGTTGTTTAATTTGGAATTAATGCCGATAGCGTTCATCTTTTTTCTCCAAACAAACATATCTTAATCCGTCAGAGTACGAATAGTCAATACTTTTTTATTCTTCCTCATCAACGGGCTTGCCTTTTGCATTTCTCTTAACTCCGAGTTTGGACATAAAGATTTGTGAAATCTTTGCCTTTCCTTCCGCGGTATCAAGTTCGGATACGCTCATTTCACCTTTGGAAACCATCATCATAATAGCGATATAGGCTTCGCCGAGTGCTGCTGTAAGGGCTGCCGCAACAGATGCGGAAATAACACCGCCCGCAATTGAGCCGACACCCGGAATCATTTTAAGAAGGCTCGAAACAACGGTTTTACCCATTACAGTGGTTCCTACGGTACCGATTGTAGCCGAAAGAATCGCCGTGACGGTTGCTTTTTCGATAGGAATGCCGAATACTGCGGTAATCGATGCAATCATACCAATCTGCTCGGGTACAAGCACTGCCGCATCCGTAAAAGGAATAGGAATAGCGCCCGTAGCCGCTGCAGCTGCTGCCGCTGTTGCAACGACTGCGTTGGCTTTTCTTAATTTCATCTTAAGACTTGCCTTCTGAACTGCTGCAAGAGTATTTCTTAAAGCCTCAGGAATTACGTTATTTACGATATCTATCAGCGTATCAAGGCCGTATGCCTTAATTACGTACTCTTCGTCAATATCCACGTCCTGCGCAAGTACGGGAACAATCTGAACCACATTCAAGTTCTCTTTTTCGATTTCCGCCATCAAAGCCTTGGCGTCTTTCTTGGAATAAGACTGTGTAAGCACAATGATAACGGGTACACAGAACTCGTTTGCTTCATCGAGGAATTTCTTTATAAATTCAACCTCAGCCTCTTCGAAACGATGAGAAGGCGTGGAAACGCAGTACCAGATACAGTGAATCGATTCGGAAATACCGCGCATTGCGCCCTTTGAAAGAACTTCTTTTGATTCTTTTAAGAGCTCGTCGATGGCATTTTCTCCGCCAAGTTCTAGACCGGGAGTATCATAGATTGCCAGAGGGAAGTCCTCTATCTCGTATTTGCGAATGGACTGTGTTACAGGCTTTCCGATGCCTGTCTGCGCGAGATTTCTGCTGAACACATTGTTAATAAGAGTACTTTTGCCGGCACCCGTCTTTCCCATAACCATGATATTCAGTTTGGTCATATTCTTTTGAACATCTCTGATTGCTGCCATTATTTTCTCCGCTACATTTTCCGTCATTAAAGCATCCATGCTGCTTCTGCCTCCTACTTTCTCTTCTTTACGATTCTGGGTCCGTAGTTCTTATCAAATTTTACGTTTACTTTGGGTTTCTGCTTTTTGTATATATACGACGAACATGCATTGATTAACTTCGGCGCAAGCAAAATAGACAATCCCGTCACGATGATTGTAATCAGGATATAATAGACTATACTTGAATTCTTCTCTTCCATAAGTAACCTCCAAGTTTTAACATACCCACAACATATATATTTTACCATTTTTACGTCAATCAGTAAACACAAGCTTCCTTAAGCGTATCATCGGTATCATATACAAGCTTTAATGAAAAGACATCATCGCTCTCGGACAAAAGCTTAAAAAAGATTTTATCGCCTTCCCAGATAGGGAGACTGCATACATCTTTTATGGGAATCCAGACAAGTTCGCCCTCGTCACAATCGGTAAGTTCGCCCTCGAATTCATCCGCATCAAAAAGATGCATATATTCGACGACGTCCTCGCCGTAGCAGAATGTCACGATTCCTCTGAATTTGTAATTTAGTAATGTGAGGCCCGTTTCTTCTTTTACTTCTCGTAAAAGACACTCTTCCGGACTTTCTCCGTATTCGAATTTACCGCCCACTCCAATCCACTTGTCTTTGTTGATGTCATTTTCTTTTTTGACTCTGTGCATCATAAGATAACAGTCATCTTTTATGATGTGGCAGAGCGTGGAAAGTACGGGAGTCTTTTTAACTTTTGTATCCATATTTTTCTCCATTTTTACCAGTCGCTGCTCCAGTCGGTAGAGCCTGAATCCCACGAATCAGAACTGCTCCAGCTCCATGACGAGTCGCTGTCCCACGAACTGTCGGAGCTGCTTGACCACCAGCTGCTTGAGCTGTGAGAGCTGCCCGAACTGTAAGAATAATCACTGCTTTCATGCTGTGGGTGTGTTCCGAGATATGCATTGGTAGTCGTAAAATCGCTTACCTTGGATTCGCTTTCCCAGTTCGGAGAATAACTGTACTGGTTCGCGGTACTTTCACGCTGCAATGTTTCCGGAACATCGGCCGACTGAACATAATCCCAGTCACCGCCGTCATATACAAACCAGGAATAATTGTCATACCCGTTATGATAATAATAGTCGTCGCCTATTTTATAATAACCCTCTCCGGGTTTGGAATCCGTATAAGTCGGAGGAGTAAAATAACTGTCCGAAGACGAACTGCCTGAAGACGAACTGTAAGACGATGAATATGAACTGCCGGGATCCCCGTAATATACAGGTTTGGGTTTCGGCTTTATGGCAGAAGTTAAAAGTATTGCAAATATAAGAACGGCAACACCTATGATTACCGATCCCGAGATAATGGTTTTTATTTTATGATTTCTTTTTCTTGCCTGATCGTAATAGTAATTATACGCATCTCTTTTGGCTTCTTCATGCTCATCCTTGTTGGCAAAGGATTTGATCGCATCTTCTCTGGCCCTTTCTTCTGCCTCTGTTCTGATGCCTGCATTTCTGGCCTTCTGCTGAAGGATTTCATCCTTAAGACGCATAAAAAGTTCGTTTACGGCATATGCTTCATCCGTGCCTTCGTATCTTACGGCACGCTGTCCTGTATCTTTGTTTTTATAAACAACAAATTTGCCGGACCGCTCGTCCCGGTAGATGCCGAATGCTCTCGCGCCTTTATAATTTTCGCCAATAAAAAATCTGGTAGTCTCATAGGGAGGCAGTTCCTTTGATTTATACCAGTCTTTTAATTCTTCGATTGTGGTAGGCTGATCGACCGTAGTACGTTTGACATTGCTGTTGGGCGCACCGCAGGAAGGACACTTTTCCAGTGTCTCATCGAACATCGAATCACAATAATTGCATTTAATATTCATATCATCCCTCCAAAACCGTAAAGCTTTGAAACACCCTTTTTACTCATTTTATATTATAAATATATGCAATTCAAAATTCTATTGATTTTACGGCAGTTTAAAGGCTCTTATTTTTTCAAATCACTTGATAACCGAGCCTTCGAACTTGTCTAATTTTCTAAGAAAGTAAAGTCCGCCTCCAAGCGAGATGAAAAATGCTATCATATCCGCAACTGCCTGCGAAATCTGAACGCCGGTAAGTCCAAGGAAAAGAGGAAGAATAAGTATCACGGGAATAAAGCAGAGTCCCGAACGGCAGGATGAAATAACCGTTGCGCCGAACGCTCTGCCCGAAGCCTGCAAAAGCATGTTGGTAAGGATAATCCATACTCCGAAAACATAGGTTACGCACTGTGCACGAAGTGCGAAAGAACCGACCTCAATTACCTTTGCATCGCCCTTTCTGAAAAGCTCCACAATATGCGGCGCGAAGATAATGCATACCGAACCGACTACAAGCATAAGTACCGCACATACCTTGACGGAGAAAAGAAACGCTTCTTTTACGCGCTTGTATTTGGCTGCACCAAAGTTAAAGCTGCACACGGGCTGGAAGCCCTGACCGAAACCGATTACAAAAGAGTTAAGCGACATACTGATTTTGCCGACTATTGCCATACCGGCGATGGTTGCGTCTGCGAACTCAGGGCCTGCGACTCTTTTAGCAACAACATTTAACATGATGCCCGAGATACTTGCGAGTCCCTGTCTGAAAAGCGAGGGAAGTCCGCCGGATACTATCTCCCAGAGATATCGGAATGCGAACGGGTTTCTTTTAAGAGTAATCTTTATATTTCCCGCTCTTCGCGTGGTTAAAAGAAGAATGATAAAGCTTATGAGCTGTCCCGAAATCGTTGCGATTGCGGCGCCCATAATGCCGAGTTTAAACGTAAACATTAAAAGCGGATCGAGTCCGATGTTGATTATCGCACCCGCCATGATACCGAACATCGCGGTCTTCGCGTTGCCCTGATATCTGATTTCGTTGTTTAAAACAATTGATGCCATCATCCACGGAGCGCCGATTAAAATCGGTCCCATGTAGGAGCGCGCATACGGAAGGATGGTGTCTGTCGATCCTAAAAGATACGCAAGTCTGTCAAGATTCAAAAGGCCGGCTGCGGCGAAAATAATACCGAATGTAAACGCAAAAGCAAAGCCTGCGTTGGCGATTACTTCAGCCTCTTCCTGCTTCTGTTCGCCGAGCTTTCTTGCAAGGAAATTGCCCGAGCCGTGTCCGAACATAAATCCGAATGCCTGAATGATTGCCATCAGCGAAAAAACAATGCCTACGGCACCCGATGCGGATGTATTTATTTTGCCCACGAAGTATGTGTCAACCATGTTGTAAAAGGAGGTGACGAGCATGCTTATAATAGTCGGTACGGCAAGACGTCCGACTAAGCCGGGTATGGGCTCTGTTGTCATTTTGATAAATTTTTCTTCCTGCGTCATATTTACAGATTTTCAATAACGGCTTTGATTCCGCCCTCTTTGAAAACTCCTTTGTAATAAGCCATTTCTGTCTGAATGATTTCGTCGATAACTCTCATGCCTAAAAGTTCCACGGGTGCTTTGTCATCGGTCATAACAAGGTCTCCGGCCTCATAATCCGTGAGTCTGTCGGAAACTCTGTTCATCATAAACAAAAGACTTTCGTCCTCTTCCATTTCGATATTTTTTGCAAACACATCAAGCATTTCAGGATTGTTGGATGCGAAGAATTCACGGTTTCCGAGCGCCGATGTATCGGCGTAGTAACTCTCTGAAAATACCTGACAGATTGTGTCGGAAAGATAATCGTTTATACCGCCTTCGGCGTTGCTTTTCATGTTCATGTTTACGACCATTACGCCATCGTCTTTTAAGTGATCTTTTACGAGCGTAAAGAATTCAATCGAAGACATCTGAAAAGGAATTGTGATGTCCTGATATGCATCCACCATGATTACGTCGTATTTTTTATCTATTGCGTTTAAATACGCTCTGCCGTCATATGTGATAACTTCAATGTCTTCGGGAAGTTCGAAATATTCCTTCGCTAATTTCGTGATTTTATCATCGATTTCAACTCCGGTGATATGAAGATCCTTGTCAAAATATCTTTCGCACTGTGTCGCAAAAGTGCCTGTTCCGTTGCCTAATATAAGAATGTCGAGCGCATCCTTTTCATTGACACCGCTCATAAAAGGGGCAGCCATCGCAAAGTCGTAATAATAGCCTGTGAGGCCTTTTTCTTTTAAGTATACGGACTGAATTCCGAAGAGCACGTTCGTCGAAAAATAAATCGCTCTGTCGTCGTCATAAACCTGAAGATAGTTGTAAATCGACTCGCCTTCGTATAAAAGATTGTTCTGCCAGAAAGCGAAATTGCTCTTCCACCCTAGGGCACAGCAAAGCGCGAAAATCACCATTCCGACAGGGAGTCTTTTGATTTTTTTCATGCTGATTTTAGACGTGATAAAATATACCGCCGAGAGAATCAAAAGGATGCCCGCGAAGATTAAAAACGTGATCGAAGTTCCGACTGCAGGGATACTGATGAAAGTCGGCACAAATGTACCGATGATGCTTCCGATGGTATTAGCGGCGTTAAGATTTCCGACGAGTTTTCCGTTGTCGTCAAGATTGTCGACCGTGTATTTTACGAGCGAAGGCGTGACTGTTCCGAGTAAGAAAAGAGGAAATACAAAGATTACCATACACGCCACGAAGCCTGCGATGATAAGGAAATTGTTGTTAACAGCGAAAATAAGAATTCCGGAAATAAGAATGATAATGTATTTGCCGAGCACGGGAATAAGCGCAATCCAGATAGCCGCAATGATTATTCTCGCGTAGAGTCTGTCTGGGTTGGGGTTTTTGTCAGCTGTTCTTCCGCCGTAAATATTTCCTAACGCCATGGCTATCATGATGGTTCCGATGATAATCGTCCATACAATCTGTGATGACGAAAAGTACGGTGCAAGAAGTCTTGATGCACCAAGCTCTACAGCCATTACCGACATTCCCGCGAAGAATTCGGTTAGATAGAGATAAACTCTGTTTTTAAGTATTGGTCTTTTTTCAGTTTCTGCCATTTTTATATTCCTTTTCTAATCAATCCCCAGATATTTTTTTAAACTCAAGGTTGCCATACAACTATATTGAGGAAATAATTCAAAAAACTTTTTTATACCCTCATTAATAACCGGAACAATAAAGCTGTTAATGTTTTTTTCTAAGTTCATTACTAATTCTACAGGATTAAGTGTATCCAACTGATATTCGCCTTTATTCTCTGTATCAACAAATCTGCTTGTAATGTCACATTCATAGCACTTTGGATACTGTAAATTATCATGAATATCCTTTACACAAAATCCATAATTTATATAATAGCTATTATCATAATTTGATTTCTGTAAATTTATGACAATAATCACATTATCCAATTCGTAATAATAATTTTTCTTAAAATACTTAAAACCATATTTACTTGTAGTTTCTTGTACTATCTTTTTAAATTCCGTGTTATCCATAACACGTAGCTCCATTCCTCTCAACATTGCATTGTTTGGTTTCATTTATAAACTCATAAACTCCCATGAATTTACGCCAAAAACGATATAAATCCATGGGAGCTAAAAATGAACAAGTTCTCTTTAATAAACTTTTGTTTATGTATTTCAAACTGTCCGTTATTTGGTACGACCTATCTGTAACCTCTTATCCTTTAAAGGCTTTTCAGGCTCTGGTAAAATAACTCTACGTTAGCGCTCTTATCTCCTTGAAGCCTTCGTCCAATTCTATTATATACAAATACATCCGTCCTATTTAAATTAATTCCATATCCTAAACTAGAATTAATAAATCCTCCACCAACATTTTTCCAAACCAAAACACTAAAATATCCAGTGGCCCCTTTTAATATATCTTCAAATGATTCTTGCGGAATCTTCTTATCGTAAAATCCTAAACATATTTTTTCCAAAACGTTTTCCAATCTGGAAACGCTCTCTTCATCAAAATCCAAAAAAATATGAAAAGCATCATTGACCAAATCAATAAAATCCAACGCAAATCCTAGCTGCATTAACTCACCTGAAAGGCATTTTTTATCGCCCTTTTTTATTCTTTCAGCTTGTTCAGAATAATAATTCCGCAATTCAGAAACAGATTTATTATATTCAATTTTACATTTTTCCACAGGGCTTACTTTTATTTCACTTTGTTTCATATTGTAAATATACTTCCCAAAAGTCTGTCTGTTTTAATTAGTTTTCTGTAGTTTTCTGACAATATAAAAGACTTCATTTCCATCTTTATCCAATTCTCGTTCTTCTACACTGTCAGCTTCAGAACGATAAGCAATTTCGCCGTCTTTCATAAACGTCTGAATTAATCTGGATCCTCCATGTTCAAACTCACCTTCTAATATATTCACTTTCGAATCAACATTATGTCCTTGTTCTTCTTTAGATTTTTCATCTAAAATTTTTTCAATTTCATCAATTTGTAACTCTCTTCGAAATGCCCATTGTTTATCACGATAATCCTTTTTATTATAATCTAATATATTATCATACAATGTTATTCTTGTTACATCATTTCCAAGTTCAACATTCTCAAAACATCTAAACGATCTCAACAATCCTTTGTCAAAAAACTCATACGATTCTTTCCCAAACCACATTCGATATAAAGCGCCAAACATAAATCCTCTAATATTATAGAGATATCCCGGATTCTTCTTAATATCGATCTCAACATCGTTTACTGTGCCTTTACATTTTGGATAATTGTCTGCATTTTCTCCATAATATTCTAACATATCTATAAAGCTCTCGTTTTGAATGTTGCTATCTCTTAGATTTACTTCATGCGCAATGATGCCATCTTCAACAATGACTTTTTCAAAATCATTTCTCAATCGTTCCGTTAATTCTTCGTCAAGCAACATACAAATCTTTAAAGGAATTTCATTTTTTTTGCTTTCTATAAAATAATAGCCCTTCTCCCAGCTTAACTCAAAAAATTTATCTCCGTCTAAACTTTTGAATTCTTCTTCAAAAGCCTCACAACACTTTGAAAAATTATATTTATTGTTCTTTCTTTTTGTATATTGATTCGTCTTGAAAAAAGATGGCGTTTTATTGCTGATTATAGATTTCGTAAAGTCTAATAACCTATTTTTATCAATATTTTTTTTACAAGCAATATAAACTGAATGCCTCGTTTCCATTAGAATTCTCCAATCTTTAGCTTAATATTCAAACTATCAGCATAGTTCTTTAATGCAGCAACATCTATTAAATCTCGCGTTCCTTTAGGAACCCTAACATCTAATATTTTATTAGCTGCAACATCATTAACGGTAATGTCAACATCTAAAGCATCAATATAATCTTTTATTTGTTCAAAGGCCCCATCCTCTACATATGAGGCAAGTCTGGGATCGATTGTTTTAAGACTAACAACATTATTTCCTTTTTGGAAATCAATTACCGGAAAATACCCGTTATTTGATTGACCAATATTATACCAATCTTTATATTCTGTTTCAGATAATATTTTCTCAATCTCATTTCCGCGTTGCGTTGGCTTTAATTTCCATACATCATCATTGGCCATTCTAGTGGCATCATCAACTTTTCCTACTGTCGCCGCGCCTCCGGGTGTCGTTAAATTATCAGCTTTATTCACTGCATCAGCCGCACCATCGGTTACTTTTTGCACATCGTTGGACATTTTTGTTGCATCATCAACATGTTCCATTACATCTGTCGCTACACTTGCTTTACTAAAGGCTTTATCAATTCCGGCAGATGTTGCCATACTTGCACTAACCATTAGGATTGTCTTAAACGGTCCTTTTATTTCAAGGGCATCACAACCCTTTCCGACTGCATAAGAAGCTGTATTGCTTGCAACTGAATCTACTACTACTTTTCCAACAGTATTAACGCCTGTCGTTCCTTTTAATCCTACAGGAATTAACGACGACGCAGTATCTACACATATGCCTCCAACAAAGTCATATGCTTCTTGATTTCCATTAAATACCGTATCCCTAACATAGTTAAACGAGGGGGTATTTATATCTCCGGCATTTGCGTAATGTATATCTTGCGCACCTTCCCCAATCTGGCTTGTTCCATATAATATGCTTCCTGCACCGGACACCCATGCCGCAACCACAACAGGCGTTGCTCCGCCCCAGGTTACTATTATGGCCGCTACTCCTATACCGGTTGCTATTACTCCGTTAACTACTAACGAAACACCTTGTTCTCTTCTTGCATCTGCAGCTTCCTGAATGATTCGATTAACATTCTCATCATGTGTCGCGTTAGCAATCTCTATAGCAGATTTATTTTCTTCTAAATATTCTGCTCCTTTAACTGTAGCAACAGTCGCATTATTTATTGCTTCTTTTAATTTGACATTTGTGGGATTAAATGCAACTATTCCCTCTCCAATACCTTTATATACTGCAATTAATTCCCTGATTGCTTTTATCTCTTCAAGCAACTGGGGTATTCTGGCAGGATTACTTATTTCGTTTTCTTCTAATCCCTGAATTCCTTCTTCTATATTGGGTATATCTGCTTTTAAGGTCGTAATACAAAGATCTACGTTATATTCATACGAATTAGTCTGAGGCTTGGGAAACTCTACATTTACTACCTCATCCGCCTCTTTTATTGCACTTAAAACCCTCTTATGAATATCGTCGAAACTAATTGAAATATTATCTGTTCGAAGCTTGCAGGCATCAAACATCTCTTTGTTGAAAATAACCCTCGAATTTTCAAATTCGCCGAAATATAAGCAAGATCTGTCAAAACTGCAGATATCACTTTCAAACACAAGCATTTTGGATAAAGTTTCTTGAACAAGAAGGGAAATATGCGTAGGAAGGCAACCTCCCTGACCGCTTGTATAAACGGTCGATAGGTAATTTTTTACGCCTTCGGGTGTCTTTCCTTTAAAACTATTTAAATCCACTACTTCTTTGACTGCAGCGGAAACATTCATAGTTTCTTGTGCCCATTTACCAAGAGCATCTCCAATATGTGAATTTAATAATAATATATTGTCTGAATTAATTTTATAATTATCCGGTAACATTAACTTTTTGCCCTAATATTCTCTATTTATAATCATCCATCGATTTAATCAATTTTTCATAACATGTAGCTTCATCATCTTTTCCATTTAAGGCGATATCTGCTACCGTTTTCCCAAAAGTATCAAATTTATCGTATACGAAAATCATATCTATATTTCCGATATACGCATCTTCGGAAACATAGTTCCACTCATCGGCAAGAACTGCGTTACATTCAGCCGCAATTTTGGCAATCTCTTCCATTTCAATGCCATTTTCCAAAGTTATGGCATTTTTATGAGCGGCATAACTGTCAGAATTAAGCCCGCTGTCAGGACACTTTTTTAACACTTCCCAAACAGCCTCTTCATAGTATTTTGAAACACCCTCACTCACATAGGTATCCGCCATAATATAGCCATCTCCCCTGGGGTTAAAATACCTTACTTCAAATCTTAAATCTCTTAAATCTGATTCATATACATAATGATATATAGGATTCTTCAGTTCTGTAGTCTCAAAACTTTCAACAAAATGTGAAGGCTCAGGAACCTTCTCCTTTACATATTCATCCACCTTTTGCTGACTGGGCTGACCACAACCGAGAATGCCTGTCATAACCACAAAAATACATACTGCTCCGAAAACCTTTTTACACAAATTGATAAATCTCATTTTAGTTCCTCTGTTCTGTCAATTTATAAATTCAATTCCTTAAGTCCATCCATAATATTTGAAATCATCAATTCATCATCTTCATCGTGGAATCCTAATTTAACTGTTCTTAATATATCCGATTTCATAAAATACGTAAGTTTATCTTCCACTACTCCTATAGGATAAACACATGCAGCATAATCAAAATATTTTTTTTCATCTCCTAAAAGCACGGCTCTGGAGACAACCATAAACTTAACATCTTTTACGCCAATTAGTTCAACTATCGATCCTAAAGGTAAAAACTCTAAAATATTATTCAAGATATACCTCCTAAAAAAAGCATCGATTTGCCTCCACAAAAAATGGAGGCAAATCTTTGCATGTTCTTACTACATCTGAGAAGCCATTGTAGAATCAAGTTCAGCCATATTCTTAGCGATTGTGGCAAGATTACTTGACAATGTATGTAACAATTCTGAAACCTTCTCTAATGCCGCTTTGTTCTGTTCATAAGCAGCTGCGTATCTGTCATAAGCAGCACCTTTCCATTCAGAAGAAAGGTTTCCCATCAATGTCTGAGTATTTTTAATAATACTGTCCATTGCTTCAGCTTCGGCATTACACTCCTTTGAACGCTGAGCCATTAACTCAGGTGATAAAGTAATAATTTTTGCACCATCCATCTTTAAATTCTCCTTTCATAATAATAATTTTATATAAACGTTGCACGCTTATATTCAGTAATTACTGTACCCATGGTATTTTAATTCTCTTCATTAATTTGCCTTTAAAATAATAGGCATCTCCAATGGTAACCTGCTTTTTCGCTTTTCTGTTAAAGCTCATAGGATTCTCAAGTAATTTTATATTTGAAATATCATCAAATAAAATTACATGTCGGCAATCCTTGGTATGTTTTCTGATATCATCAGCATTAAAGCCAATTGCCTCATTCTCCATACATGAATTGACAAAGTAAACCCCGTTTCTTTTTAATCTCACAATAATATCTTTGTAAATCGAAATCGCTTCTTTATTGTCGATAATCAAATTTAACAAATCAATATTATTTAAAATAATCAGGTATTTAACGGATCCTTCGTTACTGATTTCGCTGTTTTCAAGATATTTTACATACATTTCCTTCCAGTCTTCCAGCATTTCATCTCTGGTGAAATAGTAATCCGTAATATCTTCATTGTTTCTAAAGTATCCTTTGTAATCATCAAAAAGAATTATTTTAGCCTCGGAATTACACCTCTTAACTTCATTAATCATCAGTTTAATGAAATTATGCATTCCAAAATGTTGTTTACCAACTATAGTAATATCATTTACTTCAGCAGGTTCAAGAACAACATCGGCAACGTCGTCATAATCCAATCCGATTCTTAATTCATTTTTGTCATTAACATACTCTGAATATATAAAGTTAACCGGTATTTCAGGTATTTTCTTTGCAGAAAAGGTCTCATTAACGCTATTAGCATCCTTAATCCACTCAGATATATTTTTGATTCTCTGAAATTCTTTCTCTCCTTCAAATGCACAATACACTTGAGTCTCGTATACTTCTTTGTCCTCAAGAATAACGCACCTTCCGGGAATCTCGTCCGGTATAACCTTTTTTGCGCCATATAAAGCAGTATAAGTCGAAGAATCATTTAAATAAAAAGCTATATTATTTTGAAAATTAGCCATATATTTAAACGATATGCCATTGGTGGACGAATTGGTAACGATGAACGTAATACCAAGTGTAGGACCTTCTCTTAAAAAGTTATTTATAATATCCGCCTCATCCGAATATAACTCTTTAAACATTACAAAATTGTCCAATAACACAATTATTCTGGGAATATCAACGCCACCCATTTCCAGGTATGATTTGAATGAACTTACCCCTGCTTTAAGCAACTGATTACGTCTGCTGCCAATTTCACTCGCCAGAAACTTAATTGTATTTGTCATCTTTTCTTCATCAGAAGCACATACAACTCCTCCGACATGCTTCAAAGATTCAAAATTCTTAAGAATCATAGATGCAAAATCCAAAATGTAGATATTTACTTCTTGAGCCGTCATTTTGCTGCAAACCTGACGGATGATGGTCATTAGCAGATTGGTTTTGCCCATTTGTGCAGAACCAACTATCATTGTATTTTCTTCTACCGAAAACTTTGCTTCTCTCTTCCTTTGATGAGCCGGATCATCCAAAACACCAATTATTATTGTTCCTTCATTTTTGTCGATTGTATCCTCAACAAAATCTAACTTGCTTTCAAGCGAAGGTTGGCAAATCGGATCCAATTTTTCTATTCCATTTTCAGAACAAAATCTGCTTACCTTTTCGACAATAGCGTCTAATTGATTTCTGCTGTTCTCGCCTTTACTGTGCTCCTTTTTATATACAATTTTCTTGTATCCCTTAAAATCGACTTCAGTGACGGAAAAAGCTTTTTCATTATTGTTTTCATGCTCGGGAGCACCTGAATACGCTGATTGGAAAAGTTCAAATATCTCATTGTTTCCTACCTGAAGATATGCACGTCCGGGTTCTTTTATCTCAGCAGCCAACGGAGATTTTAACACTTCGTTAGAATCCTGCATCGTTTGAACTTTCAAACAGATCTTAAACTTCGAGTTACTCCAGATTTGCTCGTTAACCTGTCCTGCCGGTTTTTGTGTAGCAAGAATAAGATGAACACCCAAACTTCTTCCTATTCGGGCCGCAGAAATTAATTCTTTCATAAACTCAGGCTGCTCTGCTTTTAATTCTGCGAATTCATCAACAATTATAATGAGATGAGGCAAAGGTTTCTCAACTTTTCCCTCTTTGTAAAGAGCAATATATTTGTCAATATGATTGACCTCTGCTTCAGCAAAGCATTCCTGTCTCTTCAGCAATTCAGCCTTAATAGACTGCAATGATCTGTCTATTTCTTTTCCGTCTATATTGGTAATTGCACCAATCAAATGATGAAGATTCCTGAATTGATTGACCATTCCGCCGCCCTTAAAGTCAATAATAACAAAACCGACTTCATAAGGATGGAACGATACTGCCATACTTAAAATATATGTCTGAAGAACTTCACTCTTTCCTGAGCCTGTAGTTCCGGCTACTAGTCCGTGAGGTCCATGATATTTCTCATGCAAATCCAGATTTACAAGTGTATTTTTGGCATTTATACCAATCGGAACAGCCATCGTTTTATAAATACAGCTTTTCGAGTATCTGTCTGATAAATTTAAATCATCGACATCATAGATATTCAGCATTTCAAAAAGAGAAATGCTTTTTCTTAATTCGCTGTCAAGGCTGACTTCTTCGCAATAAATCGGCGAAAGTTTAATCGCAACTTCTTTCATTACAGAATCAGGAGTTTCTTCAAAACTGAATTCTTCCTTCTCCTGAGTATTATTACTCTCGTAACAACAGCCTTTTCCGTTTCCGCTCAACTCTATGACTGTTTTAAGATATTGAGGCAGGTATTCTTTCTTTTCTTCAAAGAAAATAAATGATACACCTTTTTCGTTAGCATCCTCAATAAACTGACTGATAGGGTGACTCTTGATTCCCCATTCATCCATTACCAGAATCACAATGTTGGTGCCTTGATTATCTTTATTTCTGGCAGACATTTCTTTGAATAGATAATCAAAAATAAGCGCTCGGCTCTGGGTATCACAAACTATATTTCTAAAATAATCAGAATTAAAATGCGGAATATATTTCAAAAATTCATATTTTTTCTGTTCTTTTTCCGGCAAAAAACAAAACAGTTTAACATCCGAATAATACTGTCTGGAGCATAAGTCAATAACCATATTTTTGAACATGGAAAACAAATCGTTTTTCTCGCCCACAACGCCTATTGCATTCACTCCAAGCAACGAAGTTATAATTGGAGAATTATTAATATATTCGTATTTTTCTCTTAATAACGCAGGAGTTTTACTTAATTCATCTCCTTCTTCAAGCTTCTCTTGTTCCTTTACTTCAATCTGCTTTAACGCTTTTCTTTTGCCTATTCCCAAATATACCGATAGGAAATCATCATCATTGCTGTTTCTGTCAAATAATGTTGTTGAAAAATTGATTATATTATCAATGTCCTGTTTTGTTGAAAAATAAATACTGTTTAATGCTTCCAGTTCATTTTGTCTTGCAACTGAAATCTCTTTTCTTTTATCCTCAATATAGTTCTTATATGTTAGATTTCTCTTTGCAGTTGATTTTTTATACTCTTTTTGCCCTTTTACCAGATTGATTATACTGGTCACTAAGCCCATGCCCATGGAACAAATGGAAAAGATAACAAACGCTCCTCCATTGCCCATTATGCCTCTAAATACCACGCAAAGAACAAGCATAATTATTGCCGGCATCAATGACGTTAAAAGATTAAGTTTGGGTTTTTCTCCAAGTTCGGATGGATCCAATATTTTTATTGAATCTGTATTAATTGTCGAATATAATCTGTTGTTTCTTATAAACTTAGGATAATTGAATAATGAATTCGAGAGACAATTTACACTATCAATATTGCACTTTATCTTTCGCGAATCAAAATATAATCTGCCTTTTTTATACATAAACTCCGAATCCGCAATTCTCACGAAATCGTAGGAGTATAAATAAAAACGTTTTTCTTTTATTTCTGTACCGTTTAAGAACCATTCAAAATCAGAACAGATAATGTCACAAAGCAATTTATCTTTCTCATATTTGAAAATCACACTGCTGTTCTTGTTTGCATCAGAAATAAAATATAAAGGTGAGCCTTCATTATAATCAACCTTTATGGTATTGTTCTCTGCTTGATCCAATTCTATGAAAGTATCAAAAATTGTACTTTCTTCATCAAAATTGATTCTTAGGCCAATAGTTAAAACATATTCAAAGTTCTTTTCATCAAAAACCTTTACGCTCTTGCCTAATTCCAGTCTTGCGGAATAAGATTTTGTCCCATTTTCCGATAATATATAAACACCCTGCGTTGCTATTAACTCATAGTATTCATCTTCAATATTTATAACAAATTGGAATTCAACATCAAAATCTTCTTTTCCAAGTCGCCAGTCACTTCCGGGAACATTGCCTACTTTAATGCAATTTGTATCTTCTTTAATGGCATTTTCTTTATTACAGTATTCACTTTGAATATATACTTTCTTGGGATAATTCATTTTCCCCTCACCTTATTTTTTCTTATATATTATTTTGCTGGCATTATGAAGTTTATAGTCAGAAAGCTTCTTATTTCCTTGAAGTAAACCTATGGGATTCTCGCTCACCAAACAATAATCATCCGAATTACCATATAAATGGTATGCATTTACCAATCCCAATCGAATTTCATCAACCGTCAAGTCATCATCAACTTGAATTTCATGATATTCATTTTTATCTAAAATATATAAATCGAGGTTTATTTTATTGGACATACTATTTTTTCAATCCCCTGAAGATATTCTTTCTTATCATCATAAGCAGCTAAAATCACATTATCATCATTAATAAAATAAGGTGATTGTTTATCTCCAAACACAATTTTATTTATTGTCTTGTGCTCATCAATTAATTTCATTAAATAATCCAGGCCAAATTTATCATTTTCAGTGTTAGTTAAAGTCTCAAACCATATACTTTCTAGATTTCCGATTAAAGTAAACCCTTCACTGAATCCTTCTGACATATCAAAGATAATATACTTAAACTCTCCCGATGCGGAAAAGCTGTTTACAATTTTTGCAAACAAAGAATTGTCATATCCCAAAGCAGCCAGCGGAACCTCAAGAGGCGGAAGAATAAATAAATTATCATTTATTTTTGCCAACATTATTTTTGCAATCTTATTTAACTCGCCTTCGCTTTTCTTTAAAGAAACTATATCTTCACGTCCAAGCCTCGCTTCCTGTAAATCGCAAAAACTTTTTGTGGGAATGTTTGAATCCGAAACAAATAAAACTTTTTCGTCTTTTGAAAGGTTAACCGCAACATCATAAGCGACTTCAAATTTTTTTCTAAAACTGTATGGTGAATGAAAAACAATCACTTTTGATTTTGAAGAGTCTCTTTCTTCGTCGATACCCTCAATAACAAACTCCTGGTTTGCAAATTTTATTAAATCATTTTTATAAACTTGCTTTAATTCTCCGGCTAATAAGACTTCACCATTTATATATGTTTTGTTGGCACTTTCTAAATCTTTTAAATAAACTTTGTTATCTGATATATTTATCTGCGCATGTACTCTGCTTATGGCATCATTATTAATAACCCCATCAGCTTTTTCCTGACTTTTGCCTATAACAAATTGATCTTTCAGAATAGGAATATTTACCATTCCGTCAACCGATACCAATTTATAAATCTTATTTCCGCTAATACCGGAAAGCAATGTTGTTTCACTTCGACTAATCAAAGTAGAGTTTGTTGAAGTCTCATTTCGCGACACTTTTACTTCTGTATCATCGGTAATGCAAACTATCTCCTGGAAAACCGCAGGATATCTTTCTTTTACCATTTCCTCAATGTCAGACAGTTTAAAATGATCAACATCCGATAAATAGTCTTTAATAAACAGAATTTCTGACTGTATTTCCGAGTTGGGAGTTTTTATTTTCTTTAAAACATCTAAAATAAATATAAAAACATTCAAAGAGCCTTCTTTGTTATACACCGGTCTGTAAACGAAGAAGATTTCGCCCGACATATCATTAACAAATACTAAATTCGCATCTAACAAAAGATTAGGTTCAAAAAAATTATATCTGCGAATTAATTTTACCGTCTCAATTGTTTGTAAGATGAAACTGTATATTTTATGAACACTCGGATTGTCATTTAAATATTCTAAAATACTAAGTTTTGCCGGTGCTGAATACTCGATTTTTTTTTCGTCAGGTTTATTGGGTCTGAACAAATTTTTTATCCAGCACTCCTCAAAACAATTAAACTCACGTTCATTAATCGGATATTTAGATACTAAGTTCCTTTCGGATAAAACAACCAAATCGTTTGTTCGTTTAATTTTAAATGTTGACATTACTTATACCTGCTTATCTTCTTTTTGTACGAATAGTATTAACCGAAACTGCGATTACTATTCCTGCTACAACCAGTCCGCCGACAAAAATCAGCGAGATTGTAATGACTTTTTTGATAATTCCTTCTTTTTCAGTATTGTCTTCTTCAGTCGTTGCTCCTGTTATTTCAGTACTTTTCAGTACCGGAGTAGTTTCTTTTTCTTTTATCTCAGAAGATGAGTCTGTTTTAGATATATTTTCCTTATCATTTTTCGCGGGCTTTTCGCTGTCTTTTTCATTTATATCAGATTTATCTTCTTTTTCATCGGTATTATCTGTGTTTTCTGTAGTTTCCTTTTTTGATACCTTAACGTTCTTAAACTGTTTAACAGTAACGTTTCCACTTTCGTCATAAGCGTATATTTCTACAGAATACGGCTCTTCCGATGGTTCAAGGACTATATTATTGGTATCCCCTGCTGAATTAAAAGGAACTTCATTTCCGTTAACAAGTACCTTTAATGATTTCAAATTCAGGTTATCCATTGCATAGAAATCAATTCGCAGTTTATCTGTGATATATGCGCCTTCATCTTCAATTCCTGTTACAATAAGGCTCGGTCCTGTATTATCCACCGCAAATCTTATTTCTGCTTCTTTAGCCTGATTCTCGTTAACATTTCCTGCGGCGTCAACAGAATATGTCATAATGCTGTATACACCATCGTTAGCAAAATTATTACTAAATATCGTGTACTTGTATTTCTTCATTTCGGAATCGGAACCTGACAATTCAACACTATAATCAGTATTCTTCGCCAATGTCTTTACGCTGCCATTTACACTTAAAACTATTCGACTGCTGTCGCTGGCCAAATAATCCGGATTGCTTTCATAAAATACAATGTCTTTCGTCTGTTTTAAGTACCAGTGATTGATATTAAGCAAACCGGAAATATCAAATACAGATCCGAAACGGTTGATTGTGAAATATAAGATTTTTTCACTTATATTTCCAGCATTGTCATATCCCTGTATTGTCATCGTGTAAACATCATCATTTCCCTGAACAACGGGAAAATTATTAAAAGAATATGATTTCCCGTTATCAATGTTTGTCACAGAAGATATAAGATCTACAAAACCTCTTCTAAATCCCTTAATGGTCACAGAAGAATTCGTCAAATATTTATCCGTGACATTAACTTTGGTTGAAAATTCTCCTTTAATTGACGCTTTATCTTCAATGCCATACAAAGAGATTGATGGCTCCGTCAAATCCACCACAAAATCTTCGATGGCAATTTCAGAAGAATTGCCCGCCATATCCGTGATTTTAATTGTAAATCCATATTGACCGTCTTCATTAAATTGGATCGTTGCTTTATTGTTTGAACCATTACTGTTCCAATCCATAAAACTTGAGACAAACTTGTTGTTCTCATTATTATTGACAACTTCAACTCTGGATGAAATGAATGAATCATCAACTACGCTAATGGATAATTCACGGTCTTTCTTATAGAACCCGTTTTGAGATTCTTCATCATTAAAAGAACAGGTAACTTTGGGTTTCGTTTTGTCTATGAAAAAGTGTGTTTTGCCTGTTTCAGTACCGTGGGCTGCGTAATCAAATGCTTGAACATACAAGTCATATTCTCCGTCTTTGTCAATCGGAACTGTCGCACTGTAGTATCCTTCATCATAAGCCCATCCCGAAATTCCGGTACGGGAACCATCTGTTTCATTTATGAGGGTTACCGAATCAGAATTGAAATTCGCATCAGTCACTCTTACTTCAATATTTCTGGACTTATTATAATAATCGCTATAAGTAGAATCATTGTTTCCCTCGGGATAAATAATATCAACCACAGGACTGCTCTTATCAATACTAAAACTCGTCTCATTTGAAGACTCATTCTTCGCATTGTCTTTCATCATAGCTTTTAATTGTATTCCATTATCCTCACCCGAAATGCTGATAGTTCTCGTTGCCTTTACAATAATTCCATCATCGTCGCGATCAATGGAAAAACCGCTGCTGTCATCACTCAAATTTTTTTCAATTATCGTTTTATTGTCCTGATTATTACTGTTGACCTCGATTTTAATATAGTCAATTCCGGATTCATAATCTTCAATTACAATTTCTGCAGAAACAGAGGAAGTGTATAAATCTCTTCCCGCGGAATCTTTGAACGGAGCTTCATTTCTGGTTATAGTGACGTGATCGTACGAACCATGTAATTCTTCACCATCTATAGTAATCATACCCAAATTAATCCAATCTGAAGATTTATTACCCAATTCATCTTCCAATTGAATATCTACAATAGTACGCATAAAGCTGGGTATCCTAATTGTCGCTGTATCACTTTCTACTTCGACTTCAAATTCAGAAAACTCATTTTTTGTCATATCCCAATAACGATACTTTACTTTTGTGGGTCCGCTTCCTTCAAATATTTTATCATTTGCTTCATCACCTAAAATGTCATCAGAAATATCCAAATCAATGCTATCTATATAGATTTTCCCAAAAAACGGAAAATCAAATGGTTTGTTTTGGATATATGAATTCTGCACCCTGGGCGCGGTAGTATCATAGCAAACCTTGTTGTCAGAACATCCTCCTATTTCTTCAACGGGAGAACCTGAAAGATCATTCACTTCTTCCTTGGCATATACAGACAATAAATACTCTCCGTCTTCAGGAAATGAAACACCAATACTGGCTTTTCCATCACCATCTACGGCTGATTCAAAAGTCTTGCTAATATTCCCTTTAGATATTTCAACTACAGCTATTACTTTACTGTCTTCTTCCTTTCCAAAGTTAACTTTTTCTGTTAAAACATCTACAGTTATGCTTGCATTCGTGTACAGTTTTTCATTTATAGTCTTATATTTGTTTTCTTGAGGTATTACTTCTGCAGAAACAACTTTTACGGCTTTCGTTGTCGCTTCATCTTTGCCGCCTTCTTTATCCGTTGTTTCATTGGTCGATGAATTGTCTCCGTTCCCATCTGCATATACTGTCATGGGAGCCAGATAAAATGTCGAAATAATAATCATTAAGACCACAAATATTTTTTTAGTTATTCGTTTTTTCACTTTCATCCTCCAATAAAATCATCGTCGCATTTTCGTTTAATAATACTGTTCCTTTATTACCCGAATCAGTATTTAAATTTGTCATTGTTTCCTTTTTATATATATCACCAACAATCGAATTATATCTTCTGCGATTGTTTTCTCTTATTTTTTTCAATTCATCTCTTTCTTTTCGTCCACTGATTGTACGTATTATCAATCCGACATCAAAATAAAAATACAGAAATACCGTGACTATGGATAAAATTCCCGTTAAGACGAAAAAACTTTTATATAAAAACCTCCAGAAATCAATACTCATTTTCGCTTACCCGTTTTGTTCTGTATTCAAAATCTTATTTCTTGCTTCATCTATTGCCTCTAACATGCTTTCTTCTTCTTCATCGGAATAACCTCTGAAAAAAACTTTTTTTATCTGGTTTTTATTAAAATATACATATGAATTTCCCATCATACCTTCGGGATAATAACAAGCACCGTAATCAAAGAAAACTTTATCCTCTCCAACAAGTACCGCTCTGGAAACAATTAATAATTTCTGAACATTTCCTTTTAATGCAACTACAGACCCAAGGGGCAAATATTTTTCATTGTCGTAAATAAGATAATTCTCCATGATTTTCTCCTTATAATTTATCAAAATATAGTTATACGCTCTTTGTAATAGAATCCATTACATTATTGATTAACATAGCCAGAAATCTTTCTTCGCTTGTCTTGTCAGTCAGTTCGGAATAATAAACGCCCTTTCTCGTCTTCAAGTATGCTCTAACATTTTTGCTTTCATAAAAAGAAACATCATCAGTCAATTTCATCTTATCTAAGACCTGAGGCGCACTTATAAATAATGATTGCATTGCCTGCATAACTTCAGTGTTTTTTTCTAAATCTACCAAAACTGATCCGTCCCCAAAATACAAATGTGTATTGAGTCCGAACGCTAAAGCCAATGTCCATGTATTTCCTCCGGCCGCCTTATCGTCAAACGGAAGATCAAAAACAGCAATATAAATTTGGCTGTCATTTTCCAATTCCAAATTCATATCTGTATTTGTATAATTAAGAAATTTTTCTCTGTATTTGAGATAATTTTCATTCAGCATCGAATTCATCTCCATCAAAAATATCGTTTAGTTTAATTATTGTTCCATCCGGTTTTTTTTCAAAAAGATCTTCACCTTCGTAAAAAAATAAAGAAAAATTATTTGAATCCAAAACTCTTTTCAATTCTCTGACGGCGATATCAATGTTTTTGGCATTTAACTCATCTTTTTTTTCTTTGGAATTTCTTTCCAAGTTAGTTGATGACTTTTCCCCATCATCAATCAATATAATAAATAATCCTGCTTCATGATCAATGCTTATTATATAATTTTGCGGAATATACTTATATTCAAGGCGAAACGATCCCTTCCATTTAAAATCCTTATATTGCCCAATCGGTTTCATTTCTTCGCCAAAATAAAACTTTATTTTTTTCTTAAAAATATTTATCATCAAAATTTCATGAAGCATTATGTCTCCTCGAATCTCAATGAGCCTTATAAGAGTTTTGTTCTTTAAATTTATTTAAGTACAGCTTTCCAATACTGTCCAGACTCAGGGAATTTAAAATTTCCACTCAGATATCGTAATTCTTTCGAATAACCGCCGCTGCCAGTAAGATAATCTTTGGGTTTATGTGTTAATACAACATCTTTACTGTATACATTATTATCCAAATACTTTTTATTTACTTCCCACATTGCATCCGGACCGTACTTCATCTCATAACGATTCCAGCTCTTTAATTCAAAATATGTTCCCGGAGGATCCGCATGCTTAGCGATATAATCATATCCCGTAGGTTTTCCTCCGTCATGTTTCCCGATATACATAGTGGATGCATCGGGATTTTTAGTGGCTTTCTGAACTAATTTATCTTGTGTGGCATTGGGCATATCAACATATTTGGGCGTTTTGTATAATTGGCCAACTGCCCACGAAGTCGCTGCACTTGTACCTGCCATTAGAACAGTTTTATACGGTCCTTTTATTTCAAGTGCATCGCAACCCTTTCCGACTGCATACGAGGTTGTATTGCTTGCCGCCGAATCTATCACTACCCTGGTCACTGTGTTAACTGAGCCCTTTTTCCCTACCGGCAACAATGCTGAAGCTGTATCTACACATATACTGCCTGTTAAATCATATAAATCCTGATTTCCTCCAAATACTGTATCCCTAACATAGTTAAACGCGGGCGTATTTATATCTCCGGCATTTGCGTAATGTATATCTAGCGCACCTTCCCCAATCTGGCTTGTTCCATATAATGCACTTCCAACTCCGGATACCCATGCCGCAACCACAACAGGCGTTGCTCCGCCCCATGTTACTATTATGGCCGCTACTCCAATACCGGTTGCAATCACTCCATTAACTACTAATGATACGCCTCTTTCTCTTCTCGCGTCCGCAGCTTCTTGAATAATACGATTTACATTCTCATCATGCGTCGCGTTAGCAATCTCTATAGCAGTTTTATTCTCTTCTAAATATTCTGCCCCTTTTACCGAAGCAACAGTCGCATTATTTATTGCTTCCTTTAATTTGACACTTGTGGGATTAAATGCAACTATTCCCTCTCCAATACCTTTATATACTGCAATTAATTCCCTGATTGCTTTTATCTCTTCAAGCAATTGGGGTATTCTGGCAGGATTGCTTATTTCGTTTTCTTCTAATCCCTGAATTCCTTCTTCAATATTGGGTATATCTGCTTTTAAGGTCGTAATACAAAGATCTACGTTATATTCATTCGAATTGGTTTGGGGCTTGGGGAATTCTACATTTACTACCTCATCCGCCTCTTTTATTGCGCTTAAAACCCTCTTATGAATATCGTCGAAACTGGTTGAAATATTATCCGTCCGCAGCTTGCAGGCATCAAACATCTCTTTGTTAAAGACAACCCTCGAATTTTCAAATTCGCCAAAATATAAGCAAGATCTGTCATAACTGCAGACATCGCTTTCAAAAACAAGCATTTTGGATAAAGTTTCTTGAACAAGAACAGAAATATGCATAGGAAGGCAACCCTCCTGACCGCTTGTATAAACAGTCGACAGGTAATTTTTTACACCATCGGGTGTCTTTCCTTTAAAACTATTTAAATCCACCACTTCTTTGACCGAAGTGGAAACTTTAATCATTTCCTGAACCCATCTTCCCAGGGCAGTTCCTATTTCAGAATTTAATAGTAAGATATTATCCGAGTTGATTTTATAATTCTCCGGTAACATATAGCTTTCCCCCTACACAAAGAATAAAATTATCGTAATACACTATTTCCCATAATTTGCTCCACCGCCTCCGCTAAAGCCCGGC
Organism: Lachnospiraceae bacterium; assembly: GCA_017962225.1. GTDB lineage: Bacteria > Bacillota > Clostridia > Lachnospirales > Lachnospiraceae > UBA3766. The sequence goes on along the minus strand of JAGCVT010000070.1, from coordinate 5,312 downwards.
ATCGAGCCTCTTGACATACAATCGGCAATAGCTTTGGAGATTTCCTCGTCTTTAGCTATATATTTTTTTCTAATGTTTTCTAATAAGTTATAATCTTTTACAACTAATTCCTTAAAATCTTTCATTAATAAAGAAGTCTGATTATATACTTCATAATACTGTTTTAGTGATTCGGAATTAGCCAAATATGTGTCATAATTTTCTATAAAATAATTAATTTCACCCGCGTCTTGAATCAATTTTGTTAATTTGTTAAGCAAATTGACCAAGTCTTCATTCGATACAGTTATATTTTCCGGACCCGCCATATTTTTTCTCCTTACGAACTCTATAATTTCATCAGTGCCAATACTACTTCATTATAAGCTAATTTCAGTTTGTTTATTGTATTTCCATACGTTACAGCTTCGCTCCGCAAATCATATATTTTACTCTCTATTTCAGTTATAGTTTCCTGCACCTTTCCTCTGTATAATCCTACGTTAATATATAGATTTTGATAGATGTCCTGGTGATTTTTGTTCCTTTTCCCTTTCCACTGAGTTTCATCCATCAATAAGACCTCTGTAGGAAAAATACCCTCCCCACTATCTCTCAGAAGATCAAGATTGGTATATTCAGTATTTAGTTTTTGAACGGCCGCTTCAAGGGCTTCAATTTTCCCTTCAAGTATTTTTTTATTATTATCATTATCCGCGATTTGTTGTTTCAGGGAATCTCTTTTCCCTTCATACTCCTTAATCTTTCTTTGTCTTTCTTCTTCCTTTTTTCTGGCCTCTTCTTTTTTCTTTTCTTCTTCTTCCTGTTTGCGTTTTGCTTCTTCCGCATCGTTATTTTTTCCCATTTTTTCCCCCTTTACTCTAAATACGCATTTTTTACCGATTCTAACGCATATGGTGCTCGTTCTTTTATTCTTTGCTTAATCAGTGTTGTTTTGTCACTGGAAGGCTCAATTTTATCGACTCTGTCAATTACATCGTTTAATATGTTTTCCATGTCCTTCTCTTCAACACCGTCTTGCTTGAATTTTCTTGAATATATTTCAGCGCTATTAATAATCAATTCATATACTTCAAATTGTAATAATTCGGATTGCTCGTTTTCAATATAATCATAGAGACTGCTAAGGTTGGTAAAGTATTCTCCATACATTCCGGCATCACTGGCTTCCTCAAAATAAAGATTAATGTCTCTGTTAAACTTGGCTATATTTAAATAAATATCAATCTCATCCGAATTAAAGTTTTCATCTCCGTATTGTATGGCACTTTCGAACCACGGAATTGACGCTTTCATTCTTATCAGAGCATTATCAGTTCCATTTTCACTTCCGTATCCATAGTAATACCAGTATGTTTTGCCCACCTCAAAAGCGATATCCGAATAAACGCCTTTTTCAACCAGTTGGCTCAAATTATCGCTGATAAGCGATCTGAGTTTAGTTTCCTCTTCTTCATCCAAAACGCCGTCTTCCTTAAACAGGTTAATTACTTTTAAATACGCTTCTTTGTCGGACGTTTTAAGATCGATAGCTTCTTTGTATACCGTATACGACTCGTTTTTGTCATTCAGCGTATCTGCTATCATGATATATTTATTAAAATCTTCTTCAATTCTTTTGAACAAATGAACCCTTGTTGCAAGTCCGGCAAGCAAGCTCATTATTGTAAGAACCAAACACAAGGCAACTCCGGCAAGTTTAAAGTATTGCGCTCTTAAGTGTTTTTCATCCAGTTCATCATAATGCCACAAGCTATAAAGTAATTCATTTGCCGACTCATATCTCTCATCCGGATTTTCTCTGGTGCATTTTTTTATTATGTTTTCTAATCCTTTAGAAAGGTTCTGATTATAATATCTGATAGGATACAGCTCATATGGTTCTTCGGAAGGATTTTTTCCCGTTAATAAATAATGCATGGTTATGCCTAATGCATAAATGTCTGTACGCGCATCGGTTTGATTATTGCCTTTAAACTGTTCCGGTGCGGCAAACCCTTTTGTACCTAAATTTTCCGTATCACCATTTTTATGATGGCTGTATTCTCTGGCGGCTCCAAAATCGATTATTTTAATCAATCCATTGGGCTGAAGCATGATATTCGCGGGTTTAATATCTCTGTAGATGATTGGAGGTGTTTGCGTATGCAAATAGTCCAATGTATCACAAATATTTTCCGCCCACATAATAACAAGTTCTTCAGGTTGAGGGCCTCGGTTCTTTATCAACTCCTCTAACGATTCTCCCTCGACATAATCCATTACAATAAAAACGGATTCGCCACCATCTATAATATCAACAATTCTCGGTATGCAGGGATGATCTAATCGTTTCATCAAATCGGCTTCTTTTAAGGCGCTTCTGACAAAAACATCTCCCTGCGATTTCTTTATCTCTTTTATGCACCAAGATTTATTCAAATTAACATCCATGGCAAGATATACTTCCGACATGCCACCTTTGTTAATATACTTCAAAATCTCATATTTACCACTAATTAAAGAACCAATTCTAGCCACTTTAACCACCATAATATTTTTGTAATAATCATAACAAAAACTATTGTGTTTGGCAAACATTTCAGTGATTATTTATTCATTTTTTTGTCATATTTTAATCCATGAACTTTGAAACACAACCAATTGTGTAATGAGAGTGTTTATGATACAATTTTATTTACATTTAATGTAAAGAGGGATAGATATGAAGAAAGTGTATTTTTTTAGGCTGCTAACCTTACTTTTAACGGCAGTCTCTGTTTTGTTTGTACTTAAATTCGAGGCAAAAGCAGCGCCTTTAAATATGCCTGACGGCACAATCTTCGATCCGATTTACTATGCGGATACATACGGCGATTTGAAGGCTGCATTCGGCTACAACGAAAAGGATCTTTGGTCTCACTACGTCAATTACGGAAGAAAAGAAGGACGTGTGTGCACCGGCTCCGAAGAAACGGTCGGAACAGTGAAGGTCATGAAAGACAAAACTCTTTTTGACGCTACTTTTTATGCAGCGGCTTATCCCGATGTTGTGGCTGTTTTCGGCACAAAAGAAAGCAGTCTTTACAATCACTATAAAAAATACGGCAAAAAAGAAGGCCGTATGGCTTTCGAAGGCCAGGTTGTAAATGCCACGGCACCCCCTAAAATTGCCACGGGAAATGCAACATATTACATCAAAATCAACCGCAAAGCCTGCTGTATCACCATTTATTCAAAGGACGACGCAGGCAATTATACAGTGCCTTACAAGGCAATGGTCTGCTCAACCGGCAACGCAACACCTCTCGGAATATATTCGATGGGTCAGCAGGCAAGATGGCTTCAGTTCGAAGAAGGAACCGTAGGTCAGTACGCCAGAAGAATCACGGGCCACATCTGGTTCCATTCTGTAATGTACTACAAGCGTTATCCCGACACGCTGCTCTGGGGCGAATACAACAGGCTCGGAACGGTTTGTTCACACGGCTGCGTAAGACTTTGTGCAGCAGATGCTCAGTGGATATACGAGAACTGTGAAGTCGGAACACAGATAGAAATTTATGACGATCCGGACAACCCCGGACCTCTCGGAAAACCCGAACCTATTAAAATTGACGGAAACGATCCGAGACACAACTGGGATCCCACAGACTCCGATCCGGGCAATCCCTGGAAAGCTGAATAATAAAAATAAACATACACGGAGGATTAACACTATGCAAAAAGTATGTGATTTTATCAAGAAATGTGAAACTTATTATCTTGCCACGGTTGACGGCGATCAGCCCAGAGTAAGACCATTCGGAACCGTTAATATTTTTGACGGCAAGCTTTACATCCAGACAGGAAAAAGCAAAGACGTATCAAAGCAGATCCAGGCTAATCCCAAGGTAGAGCTTTGCTGCTTTGCCGAAGGCACATGGCTTCGTGTAGCAGGTGAACTTGTACGCGATGACAACAGAGAAGCTAAGAAGGCTATGCTTGATGCTTATCCCATGCTTCGCGGAATGTATTCTGAAGATGATGACAATACAGAAGTTCTTTATTTCAAGAACGCAACCGCTACATTCTCATCATTTACAGCTGCTCCCGAGGTAATTAATTTCTAATGTGTTTTTTAAGGCGGGCACACGCCCGCCTTATTTTTTCGGTATTCTTATGGAGGTTGAGATGAAAAAAGGAATGCTTGGAAACAAGTTTAAGATTATCGGACTTATACTCTATTTCGTTATACTCTTCATAGAGCGTCTTTTAGCCGTAATTTTCAGCTACAATAAAGGCGGAGTATACGCGTTAAAATCAGGAAGTTATTTTAATTACGTTGCGTACGGCGTAACGGTAATAAGCCTTATCGTCGGAACAGTCCTTGCAATAAAACCGATAATCGGAATGCTCGGTAAACTCTTTTCAAAAGATTTGTATGATTTTGAAAACAATTACAAAGCAATCGTAATCGCTGCAATGGCTCTTCTCTACGGAGGCATGATGCATACGGGAATGACCATAGCTCCGATACAGTTCGCGGCATACGGATTTTTAATCGCAACCATGGTCGTAAGATGTGTCGAGAAATGCATCGAAGATAAAAAGAAAGCTTTTCCTTCAATAGTTTCTGTGATTTATCTTACACTGTTTTCAATGACCGTGCCGGTGTGCTATATTGCACTTAAGTTAAGGGCACCTCAGCTTTATCTCTTTTATATCGCAGAATTTGCCGCAGCATTCATCTTAATTCCTGTATTCGGAATTATGCTTCTTAAGTTTTATAAAGACGGCGTGACGAGCTTCTCGTTTGTTTATCCGCTTATAATGCTTATCCTTTCCGGTTCGGCAGTTCTCTTTAAGTGGAGTGAGGAAATCAATTATTTTGTTTTAATCTTCGTGATTTTAACAACACTCTTTTATCTGGCATTCGGAATTGTGGCAGGAATTAAAACTAAGAAATAGTATCTTTTATGAGAATTTAAAAAGCCCCAATCGGGGCTTTTTTATGTGCTTTTAGTAAGATTATATTCCGAAATTATTCACTATCGATTGAAATCGTCACATCTTCTTTTCCAAGCATTTTAGCTAGTTCATCTTCATTCTTATCTGTTATACGTCCAAGACGAGTATACGCCCAGGAATTAGAACCATAGAAAACAACGATCTGGTCACCTGAATACAGGACTATGTCTCCGGCCTCTGTCGTGGTCTGTATATCGTTTCGCGGAAGGCTCGTTCCTATGGAGTCGACCTCAGATTCTGTCGTCACTTCGCCGGCTTCATTTACAGTTTCCGCATCCTCTGAGGCAGTTAATGTAACAGGTTCTGTTTCCTGTAATCCAGCC
>JAGCVT010000069.1 GCA_017962225.1 Lachnospiraceae bacterium | reverse complement strand
TCTCCTAAAAAATACTGAAGAGACTCCATTCCCTCCTCGGTAATGGATATAAGTGTTTTATTGTGATTTTCTTTGACGGCCAGGAACTACTGATCTTCCAGCGCTTTTACATGTCCCTGAATCTTCAGAAAATCCGTGTATTCCTTTTCGACGAAAAACGTGCTTATCTGCAGTAATGTCAAAGGTTCTGCCGCCGATTTTAACATATACAAAATCATCAGTTTGTATAATGTATCGGAATTGTAATTCATATAATCCCCTGCATTAAATATTGTTCTTTACTGCCTCACATACAACGCTTGCAACTGTAGGATGGAAAGGCGGAACGATAATATTGTCTTCGTTTAATTCATCCTCGGGTATAAGGCCTGCTATAGCGGTTGCTGCGGCAAGCTTCATTTCCTCGGTTATCTGTTTAGCCCTGCCTTCAAGCGCACCCTTAAAGATACCCGGGAAAGCAATAACATTGTTAACCTGATTAGGGAAATCGGATCTTCCGGTACCTACTACCTTAGCGCCTGCAGCCTTAGCCACATCCGGCATAATTTCGGGAACGGGATTTGCCATTGCAAAGATGATTGCGTCCCTGTTCATGGATTTTACCATCTCTGCGGATACAATGTTCGGAGCACTTACGCCTACGAATACATCCGCACCCTTTAAAGCATCTGCCAGAGTACCGTTTGCGCCTTCAAGGTTGGTAACTTCTGCCATCTTCTCCTGCATCCAGTTAAGGTTCGGATAATCCTTTGAAATGATACCCAGTTTGTCGCACATGGTGACGTTTTTAAATCCATATCGTAAAAGAAGCTTTGTGATTGCAATACCTGCGCTGCCTGCGCCGTTAACAACCACTTTACACTCTTCTTTGTTCTTTCCCGTAACTTTTAAGGCATTGATAAGACCTGCAAGAACTACGATAGCCGTTCCGTGCTGATCATCATGGAATACAGGTATATCAAGCGTTGCTTTAAGTCTCTCTTCTATCTCAAAACATCTCGGAGCAGAAATATCCTCGAGATTGATACCGCCGAAGTTGGGTGCAAGATAAGTAACCGTTTTAATTATCTCTTCGGTATCCTGCGTATCTATGCAGAGAGGCACTGCGTTTACACCGCCGAACTCTTTGAAAAGCACTGCCTTTCCTTCCATGACGGGAATGCCTGCGCTGGCACCGATATTACCGAGTCCCAAGACTGCCGAACCGTCGGAAATAACAGCTACGGTGTTGGCTTTACCTGTATACTTGTAAGCCGCTTCCTTATCTTCGGCGATTACCTTGCAAGGTTCTGCCACACCGGGAGTGTATGCAAGTGCAAGTGCTTCTTTTGTTTTAACTTCTACTTTGCTTTTGGTTTCGAGTTTGCCCTGCCACTCTTCATGAAGTTTTAAGGCTGTTTCTGCTTGTGTCATTTTCATAACCTCTTTTTATTCAATTTCCCCGAACAATACATTACAGTCTTAAACCGTTTCTATTTCGCGTACTTAAGTAATTCTTCAAGTTCCGCTTTTGTAAACTCGTAATCCGTATTGCAGAAATCACAGTGAAGATTGATTGAATCTTCCTCTTCGACTATCTTTGAAAGTTCTTCTTTTCCCACGCTTATAAGAGCCTTTGATACTCTCTCTTTGGAGCAGTTGCACTTAAAGCCTACAGGAATAATATCGATGATTTTAGGATCTAAGCCTTCACATAAAATCTCAAGTATTTCCTTAGGTCCGTTGCCTTCGTCTAAAAGAGTTGTAACCGATGAAATCTTCGATAAATTCTGTTCGATTTTTTCTATGGTTTCTTCAGACACATCAGGCATTAACTGAAGGATAAATCCGCCTGCCTGTTTTACGGTGTTGTCTTTGTTCATTAAGACACCGAGGCCCACACTTGAGGGAGTCTGTTCGGAGCTTGCAAAATAATATGTCAAATCCTCCGCAATCTCTCCTGTCTGAAGTTCTGTCTGACCGACATACGGCTCTTTTAACCCTAAGTCTTTAATTACATCAAGAAATCCTACTCCGACAGCACCTGCAACGTCAAGTTTTCCGACTTTGTTCGCGGGTAAAATCACATTGGGATTTCCGACATAACCTTTTACGAATCCTTTTGAATCGGCGGTTACCGTAACGCCTTCTATAGGTCCGTCGGATTCGATTTTAAGGGTCAATATATCTTTATCGCTTTTAAGCATTGAGCCCATCATTGAAGCCGCTGTCATAAGTCTTCCGAGTGCTGCGGTACAAACAGGTGAAGTATTGTGTCTTTTTCTGGCTTCTTCAACCATGTCCTTTGTGTATGCCGAGAACACTCTTATCTGTGCGTTTGCGGCCATGGCCCTTACGATTATATCCATTATATTTCCTTACTTTCCGGACTCTCTTGCTACTACGAAAATTCTCTCAGAATCATCGCTTGTTTCCTTGAATCCTTCGGCATCATATGCGCCTACGAATTCCAGTCCGGCTTCTTCCAAAAATTCTTTAATTTCTTCGAGAGTATAACCTCTCTGATAATGAAATTCGTCGAATCTTCTGTAAAGCGAATCGTCGTTTTCATTATCCGAAGCCACGAAAAACGTGATTTCGTATTCGTTTATGTTAGTCTCCTTGTCAAAATAATTTGACCAGATAAACGAAGCTTCATCGCTCGAATCGGCTATCGTGGAATCGCCGATTACATCTCTGTATTTATGAAGCGTATTAAAATCAAATATAAAGAGTCCCTTCGGATCGAGATAATTATTTACGAGCTTGAATGTCTGAATAATTTCCTCATCTTCCAGAAGATAATTAATCGAATCAAAAACACTTACAATTGCTTTTACGGTGCCGTACAATTCGAACTCTCTCATATCCTGATTAAGATACATTATGTCGGACACTCTGTTGACAGGATCTTCGGTGTATTCGTACTCATCTTTTTTGTGTAAAGCCACATTGAGCATGTCGTCCGAATTGTCGATTCCTATCATGTCAAATCCGACCTCTGCGAGACGCATCGTAAAATTGCCCGTGCCCGCGCCGAGTTCGCAGATAATACCGTTTATTATATTGTCTTCGTACAAAGTCTTTTTGACGAATTCGAACCATTCATCGTAGGGAACGTCTTCCATAAATCCGTCATAAAGCTTCGCAAATTCCGAATATGCTTCCATATCTTTAACCCAAAAAATGGAAAATCGATCCAAGTGCTCCGTAGGATAAAAGCGACATTATTATCGTTGCCAGAACAAGTCCGCAAAGCTCTGCGACAACAGCCTTCCAAAGCTTAACATCAAAAAGTGCTGCCATGAGTGAACCCATCCATGCACCGGTTCCGGGAAGGGGAATTCCCACGAAAAGCATGAGTCCCAAAAACTCACCTTTTTTGAGAGCATCGCTCTTTTTGTTTGCTCTGTTTTCAAGCCATTCGGCGAATTTGTCGATTTTAAGAAAATGAATATTTTTCATCCACTTTAAAATTCTCTTGATAAAAAGAAGAATAAAAGGAATCGGAATAATGTTTCCGCCTATACAGAAAATAATTGCTTTCCAGAGCGGAACATTTAAAATACTTGAAACAATCAGACCGCCTCGAAGTTCGATTAATGGAATCATGCTTACGATAAAGCAGATCCATACGGGTGCGATATGATGGTCAAGTAACATTTGTACAAGTGCGTCTCTAATTGCTGTCATTATCTTTTTCGCTTACGCGAAATCCTTTCGTTTTCTATGCCACTATTTCTTTTAAAGCGGCAAAAAGTGCCTTCATTTCATCGTCCGTTCCGATTGAAATACGAAGGTAATTGTCGATTCTGGGAATGCTGAAATGGCGGACCAGAATTCCTCTTTCTCTTAAGGCTTTGTAGATATCGTTGGCGTTAACCTTGGAATGTGTTACAAACACAAAGTTTGCGCTGCTTTCGGGGAATGTGAAGCCTAATTTCTTAAACTCTTCCACGCTCCACTCTCTCGTCTTGATAACCTTGTCGCAGCATTCCCTAAAGTATTTTTCATCCTTAAGAACCGCAGATGCAAGTCTTAAAGAAGGCTCATTCATTGTATAGGAGTTAATCGAAAACTTGATGGCTTTAACCTTTGCAATAAGCTCTGCGCTCGCAAATGCCATGCCTATACGAAGACCTGCAAGGTTTCTGGATTTGGAATATGTCTGCGTTACGATTAAGTTATCGTATTTGTTTATAAGAGAAACTGCGGACTCGGCTCCGAAATCAACATATGCTTCATCCACTATAACAACCGAATCCCTGTTGAATTTAAGCACTTCTTCAATCTTTTCCAAAGGAAGTGCCTTGCCTGTGGGCGCATTGGGATTGGCAATTACGATACCGCCGTTTTCTTTTCTGTAATCGTTGATATCGATTGAAAGATCTTCTTTTACGGGAACAAGTTCCTTGGGAAATCCCGCAAACTCTGCCCATACCTCATAAAAGGAATAAGTGATATCCGCAAAAAGCACGGGAAGCGATGAATGGAAAAATGTAAGGAACAGTGTACAGATAACATCATCCGATCCTACACCCGTAAAAATCTGCTCGCGTGGAAGTCCGTAATATTCACTGAGTGCTTCTTCAAGTGCATCACAGTTAGGCTTGGGATATCTTCTTAAACAGTCGTAATCCTCTGCAAGTTTTTTAAGTTCATCCTTTACGACACCCGAAGGAGAATAAGGATTTTCGTTAGTGTTTAATTTTATAAGATTGTCAATTTTGGGCTGTTCTCCCGGAATATACGGGGTAACGTTTCTTACGTATTCTCTCCAGTTCATTTTATCTCCGTTAATAATCGTCATTTCAAATCGGTTCGCGTTAATTACTCAACCATATCAAGTATCGCATCGGCTTCGGCTTCTTTTTCGTCAGCATTCTGATGAAATTCATCAAGAGCATCCTGAGCCTTTTCTTCCTGCGAAGCCATGCCTTCAATGGTATCTGCGGCATCCTGTGCGGGATTACTGCAAGAGCAGCCTGTAACAGGCATTAAAACGCTCGCGCAAACAAGCAGACTTAAAATGAAATATCTGAAATTCTTCTTCATAAAAACCTCCTGTCTTTATAAAGACCAAAGTTAAATTACTTAAAGTACTTAACACCGGATTCGAAGATCTTAAGATCCTGCTCACCGTAAATATTGATTGCAACTCCGTTGTCACGACGTTCTGCATGAGCCATCTTACCAAGTACACGGCCGTCGGGTGATGTGATACCTTCAATCGATTCGAATGAACCGTTGATATTGTATTCTTCATCCATGCTTACGTTGCCGTAGTTGTCGCAGTATCTTGTAGCTACCTGACCGTTTGCAAAGAGTTTTTCAATAAGTTCCTTGGGTGCTACGAATCTTCCTTCACCGTGTGACGCGGGTGATGTGTATACACCGTCAAGCTCAGCTAACTGAAGCCAGGGTGACTTGTTTGAAACAACCTTTGTGTAAGCCATCTTGGAGATGTGACGGTTGATTGTATTAAATGTCAAAGTAGCAGAATTTTCATCCTGTCCCGTAATCTTTCCGTTAGGTACCAGGCCCAGTTTGATAAGCGCCTGGAAACCGTTACAGATACCGAGCGCAAGACCGTCTCTGTTATCAAGCAAATCTGTTACAGCTTCCTTGATTGCTTCATTCTGGAATGCTGTAGCGAAGAACTTGGCAGAACCGTCGGGTTCGTCACCTGCGGAGAATCCTCCGGGGAACATGATGATCTGTGCGTTCTTTATTTCTTTTACGTATTCATCCACACTTTCCTTAATCATTGCGGAATTAAGGTTTCTGAATATCTTTGTGGTAACTGTAGCACCTGCTCTCTCAAATGCTCTTGTTGAATCGTATTCGCAGTTTGTACCGGGGAATACGGGGATAAATACATGAGGCTTTGCAACCTTGTTCTTGCAGATGTAAACGCTCTCAGCCTTGTATGCAGGTCTGTCAAGCTTTGTATAATCCTCGGTTACTCTTGAGTGGAATACTTTTTCAAGAGGCTTCTTGTATGATGCAAGGACATCGTCAAGACTTACCTTAACCGAATTGATTTCGATATCCTTTTCAGCTACCGTACCGATTGTTGTGGCAAATTCGTCATTAACCGCCTCAGTCATTTCGCAGAGGATGCTGCCCATCTCATTTGAGAAAAGTGACTTAACGTCTGCTGCATCAATCTTAACGCCGAGACCGTTACCGAATGCCATCTTTGCCGCTGCGGGAACGATTCCGTATGCATCTGTAACATAAGCGGAAACAATCTTTTTATCTTTTATGAGCTTTGCAACTTCATCGTAAAGAGCAAGAACCTTGTCGAATACAGGGATAGAATTCTCATCCTTGGGAATTCTGAAAATAACAAGTGAGTTGCCCGCTTTCTTAAACTCGGGTGTGATGACTTCGTCGTTCTTTGCAACGTCAACAGCGAAGGAAACGAGTGTGGGCGGAACGTCGATATCCTGGAATGTTCCGGACATTGAGTCCTTACCGCCGATTGAAGGAAGGCCGTAAGCCATCTGAGCCTTAAACGCTCCTAAAAGAGCAGCAAAAGGCTGGCTCCATCTTGAAGGAACCTCGCTCATTCTTCTAAAGTATTCCTGGAATGTAAATCTGATCTTGTTTACATCGCCGCCTGCTGCGCAGATCTTACTCATGGATTCTGTTACAGCGTAAATTGCGCCGTGAAAAGGTGACCATGAAGAAAGATAAGGATCGAAGCCGTAACTCATCATTGTGACTGCATCGGATTTACCCTTCATAACGGGAACCTTTGCAACCATTGTCTGGATTTCCGTAAGCTGGTTAGCGCCGCCGTAAGGCATAAGAACCGTACCTGCACCGATTGAGGAGTCAAACATTTCTACAAGACCCTTCTGTGAACAGGTATTAAGGTCTGCCACGCTTTCGATAACTGCTGTCTTAATATCGTTATTTGCAAGAGCTTCTTCAACTTTCTTGTTGGCTGCTTTGCAGAAATAATTATCAGCTTTGCTCGGTGATTCAACCTCTACATTTGTAGCCTGATGAGCACCGTTTGTGTTAAGGAATTCTCTCTTGATGTTAACGATTTCTTTGCCTCTCCAGACAAGTACAAGTCTGGGATCTTCGGTAACATCCGCAACCTTGATTGCTTCAAGGTTTTCTTCCTCTGCGTATTTAAGGAACTGATCAAGATCCTTGGGATCGAGAACTACTGCCATTCTTTCCTGTGATTCGGAAATGGAAAGTTCTGTTCCGTCAAGACCTTCGTATTTCTTGGGTACAAGGTCAAGGTTTACTCTCAAGCCGTCTGCGAGTTCACCGATGGCTACGGATACACCGCCTGCACCAAAGTCGTTACATTTCTTTATAAGTGCGGAAACTTCTTCACGTCTAAAGAGTCTCTGAATCTTTCTTTCTGTGGGAGGATTACCTTTTTGTACTTCTGCACCGCAGGTTTCGATTGACTGAACGGTATGTACCTTGGATGAACCTGTAGCACCGCCGCAGCCGTCACGTCCTGTTCTTCCTCCTAAAAGAACTATAACATCGCCGGGATCCGAAGTCTCACGAATTACGGCACGTCTGGGAGCTGCGCCCATAACTGCACCGATTTCCATTCTCTTTGCAACATAGTTGGGATGGTAAATTTCTTTTACGAGACCGGTTGCAAGACCAATCTGGTTACCGTATGATGAATAACCTGCTGCTGCACCGCGGACAAGCTTCTTCTGTGAAAGCTTACCCTTAAGAGTTTCGTTAACCGAAACTGTGGGATCTGCGGCGCCGGTAACTCTCATTGCCTGATATACGTATGTTCTTCCTGACAACGGGTCACGGATTGCACCGCCAAGACATGTAGCAGCGCCACCGAAGGGTTCGATTTCTGTAGGATGGTTGTGTGTCTCATTCTTAAAGTTGATAAGCCACTCTTCGTTTACAACCTTACCGTCTTCGTATTCAACATCGATGGGAACAACGATTGAACAAGCGTTAATCTCATCGGATTTTTCCATATCTTCGAGCTTGCCGTCTTTTTTAAGCTTTTTCATAGCCATGAGGGCAAGGTCCATAAGGCAGACATACTTCTTGGAGTTGTCGCCGTAAACATCTTTTCTGGTTGAAAGATATTCGTTATATGTATCTTCAAGTACGCCTGCATAGTCGCCTGCAAGGAACTTAACATTCTCAAGTTCTGTGGAGAATGTGGTATGGCGGCAGTGGTCTGACCAGTATGTATCAAGTACTTTGATTTCTGTGAATGTCGGATTTCTCTTTTCATCGTTTGCAAAGTATTCTCTGATAAAAGCAAAATCCTTGTAAGTCATTGCAAGTCCGAGCGAATCATAAAGTTTCTTGAATTCGTCCTCGGGCATTGTTGTGAAGTTTTCAAAAACGGAAACATCATCGGGTGTTGCGAATACGCTCTGTAATGTCTCGGGCTTGTTGATTGAAGCCTCTCTAGAATCTACGGGGTTGATGCAGTATGATTTGATTTTTTCAAGTTCCTCATCGGAAACATTTCCTTCGAGAACATATGTGATTGCAGTCTGAATTGTAGGATTCTCTTCTGCGTTTAAGAACTGTACACACTGAACTGCTGAGTCCGCTCTCTGATCGTACTGACCGGGAAGATATTCAACACTAAAAATCTTATCTGTAGGATTTGTATCAAATTCCTCAAGATAATAATTATCTACAGGAGGCTCTGAAAATACAGTCTTGCAAGCCTTTTCAAATATTTCGTCTGAGATATTCTCAACATCATAGCGAATGAGATATCTAACTCCCGTCACACTGGTAATTCCGAGGTAACCCTTAATATCATTAAAGAGCTCCTTCGCTTTAACCGCATATGCAGGTTTCTTTTCAACATAGATTCGTCTAACTGTACTCATCTTTTTCCTCCGTAATAAATATATTTATAAGTTTGAATAAATTTCTTTATAAGCGGCCGCTCCCCCATTTACATGGCTGCCCGCGATTACAGCACTTTAGCCAAAAATGCTTTAAGTCTCTCGGACTTGGGGTTGTCGAAGAACTCGGCTGCATCGCCTTCTTCTTCGATTTCGCCGTCTGCCATGAAGATAACGCGGTTTGCGATTTCTTTGGCGAATGCGATTTCATGGGTAACGACTACCATGGTCATGTTTTCTTTCGCAAGCTCACGCATTACTTCGAGAACTTCACCTACCATCTCGGGATCGAGTGCCGAGGTAGGCTCGTCGAAAAGCATTACGTCGGGCTTCATGCAAAGTGCACGAACGATTGCGATACGCTGCTTCTGACCGCCTGAAAGCTGATTGGGATACGCTTTTGCTCTGTCTGCAAGTCCTACGCGCTCTAAGAGTTTCATGGCTTCCTCTTCGGCCTCTGCCTTTGATTTGCCCTGAAGTTTCATCGGTCCTAATGTAAGGTTTTTAAGTACCGTCATATGAGGGAAGAGATTAAACTGCTGGAATACCATTCCCATTTTCTGACGATGTTTGTTAATGTCTGTTTTTTTGTCAGTGATATCTATTCCCTCGAAGAGAATCTTACCTCCGGTGGGTTCCTCAAGTCTGTTTAAACAGCGAAGAAATGTGGACTTTCCGGAACCGGAAGGTCCTACCACGAAGATGACATCGCCTTTGTAAATATCTATGGATACTCCGTTTAACGCATGAAGATTGTCGAAATGTTTGGATAAATCGTCTACGTGTATAAGGAGTTCTTTTTCGTTTTTGTTAAGATTATCGCTCACTGCTTCTCAACCTCCTCTCAAGTTTTTTAAGAAGGAATGTCAAAAGCATAACTATTCCGAGATATATTGCGGCTACCGAAAGAAGAGGCACAAATGGACTGTAGGTCTGGCTTCTTATGATGTCTGCGCCTTTGGTCAGATCTTCGAGTGCAATATAACCTGCAACGGAAGTCTCTTTTAGGAGAACTATGAATTCGTTGCCGAGTGCGGGAAGTACATTTTTAAAGGCCTGCGGAATAATGATATAGCACATGGTCTGAATGTAATTAAATCCGAGGGATCTTCCTGCTTCCATCTGACCGGGATCTATGGACATAATTCCGCTTCGGATTATTTCCGCAACATATGCTCCGGAATTGATTCCGAAGGCGATAATGGCGACGAAAATCTTGTCGACTCTCACCGAAGAGAAAATAACAAAATAGATAATCAGAAGCTGAACAACAACCGGTGTTCCCCTGATTACGGTCAGATAAATATTTGCAAGTAAATTAAGAATTTTAAGTTTTCCGGTCTTTTCATAAGTAGAACGGATGATAGCCACGATAAAGCCGATAGCGATACCGATTAAAACGGCAAAGAGAGTTACTCTCAGAGTAACTCCCAAACCGTTTAAGATGTATTTCCATCTGTTTTCTTCTATGAAGTTTTGTTTGAATTGATCAATAAACGTCATATGAACACCTAGTTGTCGGATGATATGTATTTGTTGATGATTTCATCAAGCTTGCCGGATTCTTTGAGCTTTGCAATCGATGCATTAACTTCGTTAAGCAACTGTGTATTGTCCTTGGCGATTGCAATTGCATATTCCTCGTATGTGAATGCTTCATCAACAATCTTTAATCCGTCGTTCTGTGATACATAAACCTTTGCGGGCTCGTTGTCGATAATAACCGCATCGATCTTGCCCTGCGAAAGTGCCTGAACTGCTTCAAATCCCTTGTTGTAACGTTCAAGTACGGCATCCTCGATATCCTCGGCATAAAGGTCGCCGGTGGTACCAAGCTGAACACCGATTGTCTTGCCTACCAAATCATCGGGTGAAGCAATATCAGAATCATCTTTTACGATGATAACCTGGGTAGCGATTGTATAGGGATCGGAGAAATTAACGTTTTTAAGTCTGTCCTCCGTAATCGTAAGACCTGCTACTCCCAAATCAGCTTTTCCAGTATATACAGAAGTGATAACCGAATCGAACGCCATGTCCTCGATAACGAGATCTTTTCCCAAATCGTCAGCGATTGCCTGGCAAATTTCAACGTCTATTCCTACTATCTTATCCCCTTGATGATACTCGTAAGGCTGAAATTCAGCATTTGTCGCCATAACAAGTTCATCTTTTTTTGACGTACAAGCCGCAAGCGAAACAATCATCAGTAAACCTGCAGCCAAGCATAAAAATTTTTTCATGAAATCACCTCTCTGTCGAGTTTTCGACTTTTAATATCCCATTCCGCCCATACCGCCTGCAGGCATTGCGGGAGTATCTTCCTTGATGTTTGCAACGGCACTTTCTGTTGTAAGGAATGTGGATGCTACGCTTGTCGCGTTCTGAAGTGCACTTCTGGTAACTT
>JAGCVT010000068.1 GCA_017962225.1 Lachnospiraceae bacterium | reverse complement strand
AGTTGCAAGAATGCTTACCGTAAAAGAAGAAAACCTTGTGTTCGGAAACGGTTCTTCGGAACTTTTTATGGCAGTTGCGAATACGTATAAGCCTGAAAAAGTCCTGATTGCCGAGCCTTCTTTTTACGGTTATGAATATGCTTTTGAAAAGAAATCGGGAAACTTAATTTATTATTATCTTAAGGAAGAGGATAACTATAGATTAACCAAAGAATTTTTAAATGCACTGACGGATGATTTGGATTTTATCATTCTTGCAAATCCAAATAATCCGACCGGCGCCCTGATTGATGATGATTTGCTAATCGAAATAGTAAAGACCGCAAAGGATAAAAACATCAGAGTAATCTTAGACGAATGTTTTATCGAATTTACGGACGGAAATCATTCGCTTGTAAGTAAGGCAGATGAATATCCGAACCTTTGCATCATCAGATCTTTTACGAAGATTTTTGCAATTCCCGGTGTAAGGCTCGGCTACTTTGTCTGCTCTGATTTAAGCTTTAACGAAGCAGTAAAAAAACATTTGCCCGAGTGGAATATTTCCGCATTTGCCCAGGCTGCAGGATGCGCCTGCACGGAGTGTGAGGATTACGTAGAAGCATCGAAAACAGTAATCAGAAATGAGAGAGGGTATCTTTTATCAGAGTTTAAAAGACTGGGCATTAAGGCATATGATTCGGATTGTAATTTTATCCTCATAAAAAATGCGGAAAAGTTTGATGAGGAATTATTAAAAGAACAGATTCTTTTACGAAACTGCTCGAATTTTAAGGGCCTGGATGAAGGCTATTACAGGATTGCGATCAGGACGCATGAAGAGAACAAACAGCTTATTGAAAAGCTGGAGAATTTATAAATTGAATTGATGAAAAAGAATCAGAGAATTGAAATCAACAAAAAGAGGGATTTACTTTGGAACTGATTGATAAAATCGAAAGACTGCTTCCTTCGGATATCGAGAAAAGAAGTTTTGAGATTATAGGCGAAGAATTAAATAAAATGGGTATTAGTTTACCCACAGAAAACGAGAGTGTAATTAAGCGTGCGATTCATACAAGCGCTGATTTTGATTATGCGCATACTCTAAAGTTTTCAGAGGATGCGATTAAGATTGCCTGCGACTTATTAAGAAACGGAGCCGATATCGTTACCGACACCAACATGGGTCTTACAGGTATCAGCAAGAAGACGCTTGCGAAATACGGCGGAACCGTGCACTGTTTTATGGCAGATGAGGATGTGGCAGCAGAAGCTAAAGAAAGGGGCGTAACACGTGCATATGTAAGCATGCAGCGAGCAGCAAAGATTGGCAAACCCATAATCTTTGCAATCGGCAACGCACCCACGGCTTTGGTTAGCCTTTATGAAATGTATCAAAGTGGCGAATTCAAGCCCGATTTTATAATCGGTGTTCCAGTAGGTTTCGTTAACGTGGAAGTATCCAAAGAACTTATTATGAGTACAGATATTCCGTACATTGTAAACGAAGGCAGAAAAGGCGGAAGCAATATTGCCGCCGCCATTTGTAACGCATTATTATATCAGTTATAAAGGTTATTGCATCAAATCTTCCATTGAACAGTGGAGGGCACGGGAAAGACGTAGTATTGTATCTGCAGCGGCCTTGCGAATGTCTTTTTTCCCTTGTTCATATTGTTCAATCATTCGTACAGAAACATCAGCTTTTTCAGCAAGTGCTTTTTGAGATAAACCTGCATATGTTCTAAGCCTTGCAAGGGCGCTGGTATCCTGCTGACGGTTTATTAAAATATACATTTCATCCGAAAATTGTCGGATATCCATTTCGTGATAAGGAGAATACATATTTACAATCTGACTGACTGGTACTTTTGAGACTATTGATTCGAAAGGAATTCCACTTTCCCATTCAAAATAAGCCAAAGCCCAGCCGGCCCAATATTCAGGAGTTTTATAAGGAGCGTAGGAAGGCTTTTTATTGGGGCATTTTCCGGTAAGGACATAAATTGTTTCCATAGCAAGTTCTGCACCGGACATTCCCAATACATATTTTGCTTCTCCTAACCCGAAACCATATGCTATTTTTGAATTAATGAACATTGCAAAGAATTCATCCGCGTTCATTTTCAAATCGTGAACTGCGTAATGAAGCGCTCCACCGAGGGTTCTTTGTGCATAGCTCATATAGGATTCATCGTAAGCGTGCATCGTTCCTTTTTATCTCCTCATCAAGAATTCTTAGTATATAAAGGTCTCCCTTAATATACTTTTTGTCTATGGAATGATAAGCCTTTTTTGCCTTGAAGTTACGTGCTTCCTTTTTGGGCAGCCATATTTCTTTTTTAACTTCTTCAGTGCGGATAAGCTTAATTTTGTCGAATGAATTTCGACTTTTTAAAACGATTTGATTTCCTAACTCTCCTAAATGCATTGCTTCGGATAGTTGTTCTAATGAAATTGCGCCGTTAATAAAATCATAGGCAAATGAAAAATAGCAGTCATCGGCTCGATAACCTTTAATTAAATCATAACCTGAGTAATCAATACCAAACTCATTCTCAATATAGTTTGCCGCCTCTCTAGAAAGAGGAGTATTCAGATCCAATATTCTGTTTTCAAGCAGAATACTGAGCCAGGTTAGAGTACCATATTGATTCAAATCAAGCATGGTGAGTTCGGTAGTATCTAACTCATAACAATTAATATAACCATCGTGTGAAATATCAACACTCCATTCACGTGCCAAATCAGGATATTCAGTGCAATAAAAACCATATCCGTAATCGTTATGAGCCTTACCTTTACGATAACCGGGTTTTTCGATTATAAATTGTGAACCATGATATAATTTCATAATCTGCCTCATTTATTACACCTGTGGGTGTAGTAAAATTATACATCTACAGATGTAGTTTGTAAAGAGATGTTGGCTTATCAGCCTAAATAATATGATATAATTTAAGAGTATTTTGGAGTAAAAATGAGAAACGGCTTTACGACCGGCAGCTGTGCGGCAGCGGCTTCAAAGGCTGCTGTGTACATGCTTTTAACCGGTAAAGAGAAAAACAGCATAACGATAGACACTCCTAAAGGAATTGTTTACACAGCAGAGATTTTGGATATCAAGAGAGATGAGGAATCTGTAACTTGTGCTGTCAAAAAAGACAGCGGAGACGATCCCGACGTGACTAACGGAGCACTGATTTATTCTACGGTTTCTTTTATGGACGGTGCCGGACAGTCCGTAATCATCGAAGGCGGAAAGGGTGTAGGTAAAGTCACAAAGCCGGGGCTTGACCGTGCTGTCGGCGAAGCTGCAATCAATACTGTTCCGAGACAGATGATTGAAAAAGAAGTACTCGATGTCTGCGATCTGTTTGATATAAAAGAAAGCATAAAGGTAGTTATATCAGTTCCCGAAGGCGAAGAGATTGCAAAGAAAACCTTTAATCCCAAGCTTGGAATAGAGGGCGGTATTTCGATCATCGGAACCAGCGGAATCGTTGAGCCGATGAGCACGCAGGCGATACTTGATACGATTAAAATTGAGCTTAAGCAAAGAAAAGAATTAGGCTTTGATTATGTAGCCGTTTCGCCCGGAAATTACGGCCTTGATTTTATGAGGGATACATACGGCTATGACCTTGATAAAGCGGTTAAGAGCAGCAACTTTATCGGTCTTACGGTTGATATGGCTGTGGAGCTTGGTTTTAAAGATGTCCTGTTTGTCGGACATATCGGAAAGCTCATAAAAGTAGCCGGCGGTATAATGAATACGCATTCAAAAGAAGCGGACTGCAGAATGGAGATTATTACGGCACTCGGTATCAAACACGAAGTTCCCGTAGAAATACTTGAAAAGATTTTAGAGTGCGTAACTACCGAAGAAGCAGGAAAACTTTTAAAAGAATGCGGCAAGTGCGACGAAGTATTTGAAGATGCTGCCAAGAAAGTCTGCGCGAATCTTGAAAGAAGAGCGCAGGGTAAGATTAAGACTGAATGTGTTCTTTTCTCGAAAGAACTCGGCGAACTTGTCAAGAGCGATGGTGCTGCAGATTTTATAAAGAGGCTTACTTCTGAATAAGGGAGAGAAAATGGTTTATTTTGTAGGCGCGGGATGCGGAGCAAAAGATCTGATAACGGTCAGAGGAATGAAGCTTTTAGGAGAAGCTGACGTAATTATCTATGCAGGCTCCTTAGTTAATCCCGAACTCCTTGAATATGCAAAAGAAAATGCTGAAATACATAACAGCGCTTTGATGACTCTCGAGGAAATTATCGATGTCATTAAGGCTTCGGAAGCGTGCGGTAAAACAGTTGTCAGACTCCACACGGGCGAGCCGAGCATTTACGGCGCAGTCAGAGAGCAGATGGATGAACTGGATAAGCTTAATATCGCGTATGAGAGCTGTCCGGGTGTCAGTGCATGCTTTGGTGCCGCATCAAGCTTAAACCTCGAATATACGCTTCCTGATGTGTCACAGACGCTGATTATTACGCGTATGGAAGGAAAGACTAAAGTACCTGAAGGCGAGAGCATAGAAAGTCTCGCAGCACATCATGCATCAATGGCAATTTATCTTTCCACAGGCCTCCTAAAAGAGTTAAGCGCTCACCTCATAAAAGGCGGATACACTGCAGATACGCCTGCAGCCCTTGTTTATAAGGCGACCTGGGATGATGAAAAATCATTTATCTGCACGGTAGGTACACTTGAAAAAACAGCAAATGAAAACAACATTACCAAGACTGCAGTAGTTCTCGTCGGTGATGTTTTGACACATACAAATTATGAAAAATCAAAGCTTTATGCGGCAGATTTTTCCACGGAGTTTCGTGAGGCGAAAAAATAAATGAAGCTTGCAGCTATTTGTTTTACGAACAACGGAATAAAGGTTTTAAAAAGACTCGGTGCTTTGTCTCTTTTTAAAGACGACAATTTAGCGCTTTATTCAAAATGCTCTTTTGCCGAAGATTGCGAAGGAATTATGCATGTAAGCGAAAGCCTTAACGAATGGACCGAAAAGAATTTTAGGGATAATGATGCGCTTATTTTTGTCGGTGCTACAGGCATTGCAGTACGCGCTATTGCTCCTTCTATGAGGGATAAACTAACCGACGTTCCTGTAATCGTAATCGACGAAAATGCATCCTTCGTAATACCGGTTTTATCAGGGCATGTGGGCGGCGCAAATGAATTATCTGAGAAGATTGCAAAAGAACTTAATGCACAGGCAGTTATTACAACCGCAACCGATATAAACGACAAATTTGCGGTCGATGTATTTGCTAAAAAGAATTCGCTTTTTATCGTCAATAAGGACGGCATAAAAGATGTATCTTCAAAGGTTCTTGCAGGCGAAGAGATTCTTTTATCAGCGCCTAAAGGAAAGGTAGACGAAGAGAAACTTCCCGAAGGCGTAAAACTCACGGATTATCCTCCTTCAAAGGCAGATATTCTGATTACTTCCAACAGGGATTTGGACAAGGCAAACATCATTTTAAGACCGAGAGAATATATCCTCGGCATAGGCTGCAAAAAGGATAAAGACTTCGAAGAAATTATAAGCTTTTTATCCGAGTGCCTGAAAGAAGCAGGCATAGATTTTAACGATCTTTATGCGATTGCATCGATTGATTTAAAAAAGGACGAAGAGGCTTTAAACAAGCTTTCAGGGTATTTAAAGATTCCGTTTAAAACATATTCTGCGGATGAACTAAATGCGGTCAGAGGCGTTTTCTCATCTTCAGATTTTGTTAAAGAAACCACGGGCGTTGACAATGTCTGCGAGAGAGCGGCTCTTTTATGTGCGGGCGAAGACGGAAAGCTTGTGTTTGAAAAGAAAGCCGGCGGCGGAGTGACCGTTGCATTTGCGAAAAGGGACTGGGTGATAGATTTATATGAATAAAATTTATGTGGTCGGAATGGGCCCCGGAAAAGAAGATTTTATGACGCTTCAGGCAAAGAAGGTTTTGGCTGAGAGCGACTGCATTGTCGGATATACCGTTTATCTTGATATTCTGCCCGAGAGCCTTAAGTCAAAGGAATTAATTTCCACTCCAATGAGGCAGGAAGTTAAAAGATGCGAGATGGCTTTCGAAAAGGCCATGAAGGGTAAAAAAGTTTCGATGATCTGCAGCGGCGATGCAGGCGTGTACGGAATGGCATCGCTTATGTATGAGCTTAGTGACAGATACCCTGACGTGGAGATAGAGGTTGTTCCGGGAATTACGGCTGCTTTAAGTGGTGCGGCAGTTTTGGGAGCACCCGTAAATCATGATTTCTGCATTATTTCTCTAAGTGATTTGCTCACACCCTGGGAGAAGATTGAAAAGAGATTAAGGGCAGCAGCCGAGGGTGATTTTGCAATCGCGATTTACAATCCGTCGAGCCATAAAAGAAAAGATTATTTGCAGAAAGCCTGCGACATTCTGCTTGAGAGCATCGAGGAAGACAGACCCTGCGGGCTTGTAAGAAATATAGGGAGAGACAATACCGAGAGTAAAGTTTTAACCCTAAAAGAATTAAGAGAAACCGAAGTTGATATGTTTACGACCGTTTTTGTGGGCAATTCGGAGAGCCGCATCATTAACGGCAGACTTATTACCGGAAGAGGATACAAAATTGAAGGAAATACTGATATTCGCGGGAACGACTGAAGGCAGAAGGCTTTCTGAGATCCTTTCAAAAGAAAAAATTAAACATACAATCTGCGTAGCGACCAAATACGGCGAGGAAGTGCTTGAAAGCACGCCTTATATGACTGTAAACTGCGATCGTTTGGATGAAGAGGCTATGCGAGATTTTCTTACTAAGGGCAATTTTTCGGCTGTTTTTGATGCCACACACCCTTATGCAAAGGAAGTTACTGCGAACATAAAAGAAGCAGCGAAAGAGACTTCAGTGCCTTATTTCCGTGTTAAAAGAAACACATGTGCCAAGGAGACTTCAAATATACGTTTCTTTTCTGATGTGAAAGAATGTGCCAAAGTATTGTGTGATACAGATGGAAACATCCTTTTAACCACGGGAAGCAAGGATTTAAAAGAGTTTGTGTCAGAGGTTTCGGCAGAGAGAATCTATGCGAGAGTAATTCCCGGAGCAGAGAGTATTGCGATATGTGACGAATGCGGTATCAAAGGCCGTCATGTGATTGCAATGCAGGGACCTTTCTCTGAGACTCTTAATGAGGCTTTAATTGATGAGTTTAATATCTCCGTTATTGTCAGCAAGCAGAGTGGTGCTGCAGGCGGATTTGATGAGAAGATTGAGGCGGCTTTAAATAAAAATATCGCAGCATTTGTGATAGGCTGCGAGGACGAAGAGGGTATTTCCCTTACAGAAGCCTGTGCTGAAATCAGCAAAATCACAAGCACAGAGATAAACCTTAAGAAAACAATTAATATTTCGCTCGCAGGCATCGGACCGGGCGGGAAACAGGCATTTACACACGAAGTGACCGAAGCGGTCAATGATGCAGATATCCTAATGGGAGCCGACAGAATGCTTGAAAATACCAGACATTCGGCCAAAGCTTACCCATATTACAGAGCATCGGAGATAATACCTTTTATTGAATCACTTTGTGAGACAGAAGACTTAAAAGAAGAGACCAATATTGCAATTCTTTTCTCGGGCGATGCTTCATTTTACAGCGGAGCAACGTCTTTGTATCGTGAGCTTAAATCCTTGAAGGAGAGAAATGATGTTGATGTTAAGATTGATATTCTTCCCGGCATTTCCTCACTTTCATATATGTGCGCAAAACTTGAAATAAGCGCTCAGGACGTAAACATTTTAAGCCTTCACGGTAAGGAAGTTACCAATCTGGCATTAAGAATTAAGCCTTACGAAAAGACTTTTATGCTTTTATCGGGCGTTAAGGATGTAAACAAAGTCGGAAAGTGTCTTTTAGGAGCAGGACTTGACTGCGATATCTATTTAGGCTGCAGACTTTCCTACGAAGATGAAGAAATAAAGAAATTAAGTGCAAGCGAATGCGAAGAGCTTTCAAAAGAAGGTCTTTATTCCTGCGTGATCATCAACAAGGCGGCCAATGGCAAAGCTATGGCTCCGGGAATGGCTGATGATGAATTTATCCGCGGCAAAGTTCCGATGAGCAAGGAAGAAATCAGGGAAGTCAGCATCTGCAAGCTCGGGCTTAAGAACGACAGCATTCTGTATGATATCGGAAGCGGTACAGGCT
>JAGCVT010000067.1 GCA_017962225.1 Lachnospiraceae bacterium | reverse complement strand
GGGATTCGAACCCATGCGCCCTTTCGGACAAACGGTTTTCAAGACCGCCTCGTTATGACCACTTCGATACCTCTCCGAATAGCGTTAATTTCAAACGCAAGTGTTAGTTTATCAAATTTGTACTTTTGTGTCAATAAAAACTGTATAAGATTATTGTAAATCTTTCGGAACCGTTATTTTAATATTTGAATAGTCCCCTTCGATTAATTTAACTCTCGTATCCGAATACATTTCAACGACCTGCGCGTCATCGGTAACCTGCACTTTAACTTCTTTTTCAAGATCCTTTATCAATGCTGAATACGAATCCAGTGCAAGTTTGTATTCAAATGTCTGGGGAGTCTGCATAAAATACACGCTCTTCCTCTCGGGAGTCGAAACCACAAATCCGTTATCGTCTGCAATCTTTACGGTGTCGGTTGATTTTACGGATGTTACAACGGCTTTGTATTTTATTACTTCATCCATATTTCTTTTTATGATTTCTTCTGAAACATAAGGTCTGGCTCCGTCATGGATTAAAACGTAATCGGCGCCTTCGCATGCAGTAAGACCGTTATATACCGAGTTGTATCTCTCCGCTCCGCCGGGAACTATAGCAGTTACTTTCTTTAGCGCATACTTTTCCACGAACTCTTTTTTAATGTAATCTTCGTCTCCGCTTCCGCAGACAATAACAATCCCGTCAACATCGGAATTCTCAAAAGCCAAAAGAGAATGTGCAAGCACGGGCTTGTCTTTTAGCATAAGGTATTGTTTTGGAATATCGCTGTTCATTCTGCTGCCGACGCCTGCAGAAAGAACTACCGCATAAAACTTACTCATACCATCTCTCCCCGAGTTTTAAGTTGGGAACCGCATTTAAATCAAGACCGTTTCTTAAACCTCTTTCATATTCAAAGAAAGCAGCCGAACCGATCATTGCCGCATTATCCGTACAAAGAATGGGTGGCGGAAGAAAGAATTCAATGCCTCTCTCCGCACATGCTTTTTCAAACGCTTCTCTGAGTCCGCTGTTTGAAGCCACTCCGCCTGCTATCGCAAACTTTTTAAAGCCGTACTGATTTAAAGCTTCCATTGAATGACCTACCAGCACATCGATGACAGCCTGCTGGAATGATGCAGCCACATCTTCTGTAACTATTGTTTCATTATTCATGGAAGCGGTATTCAAATAATTTAAAACCGCAGATTTTAATCCCGAGAAAGAAAAGTCATATTCGCTGCCGCCGACCTTTGCTCTCGGAAACTTAATTGCTTCGGGATTACCCGATTTGGAAACCCTGTCGATTTTAGGTCCGCCGGGGTAACCTAAGCCTATTGCTCTGGCAACTTTGTCAAATGCTTCGCCTGCAGCATCGTCTTCTGTCTTGCCGAGGATTTCGTATTTGCCGTAGTCTGCTACTTTTACGAGGTGTGTATGGCCTCCGGAAACTATTAAGCACATAAAAGGAGGTTCAAGCTCCTTATTCGCAATATAGTTTGCACAGATATGTCCTTCGATATGATGCACGCCTATAATAGGAAGATTCGCGCCGTATGCTAATGCCTTCGCAAATGACACGCCCACAAGAAGCGGTCCTACAAGTCCCGGTCCGTATGTGACCGCAACCGCATCCATATCTTTTAATTCCATACCTGAATCTGCGATGGCCTTTTCAACCACCTGATTGATTTTGTCGATATGCTTTCTGGATGCAATCTCGGGAACGACTCCGCCGTAAAGGGTGTGTAAATCTATCTGCGAATAAATAACATTCGAAAGAACTTCTCTTCCGTTTCTTACGACTGCCGCAGCCGTTTCATCACACGATGATTCAATTGCCAAAATATTTATTTCTGCCATTTAAGGAAATTTCCTTTTCTTTATTTATGCTTCGTCATATCTTAAATCCGCACTCATTCCGTCCTTGGCCGCAATGCTTGCAGGGAAAATGCATCTTGCGTTGTCAATATATTCCTTGGGTTTAAAAAGTGACGGGCTGTAATGCGTAAGCCACATTTCCTGAACATTCGCTTCCTTTGCCATTGTGGCTGCTTCCGCAAACGTCATGTGCTTATGCTCTTTTGCTTTCTCAAGCATCTCCGTATCGCCGTACATTCCTTCGCAGATGAAAAGATCCGAATCTTTTGCGAACAGAGGAATGTTCTTGCACGGTCTTGTATCTGTGGTATATGTAACCTTGATTCCTTTTCTCGGAGGACCCATTACCATATCGGGTGTATAGATACCTGTTTCGTCTTCAATGGTTTCGCCCTTCTGAAGCTTCGACCAGTAATTAAGCGGTATGTTTAATGCCTTTGCCTTATCCGAACAAAAACGTCCCGCACGGTCAATGGAAATGCTGTATCCGTAGCAGGTCACATTGTGATTGACCTTAAAAGCATCAATATGAAAATCTTTAAAATCGATTCTCTGTGAATCGCCTTCTATTTCAATGTAATTGATTTCAAAAGGAAGCTGGGGCGCAATGATAAGAAGTGATTCTACTACTTTTTTAAGGCCTTTCGGACCGACCAAAGTAACGGGCTCCGTTCTTTCCGAATTGCCCAGCGTTAAAAACATTCCGGGAAGGCCCGAAATATGGTCTGCATGATAATGCGTAAAAAGAATCAGGTCGATAGGCTTCGGGCTCCAGCCCTTTTCCTTTAAAGCAACCTGCGTTCCTTCGCCGCAGTCAATGAGTACGTTTATTCCGTTGTATCTGACCATCAGAGATGTCAGCCATCTGTGAGGAAGCGGCATCATTCCGCCGGTTCCGAGTAAACACACTTCAAACATTTTTATTCCTCTTTTTCGCGTAACCAATAAATCGCCGCGCCTTCTGCGGGGTTGCAATAAAACTTAGGTCTTATTCCTTCAAATACAAAACCTTTTTTCTCATACAGTTCTCTGGCTGCGCGATTGTTTTCCCTTACTTCCAGAGTAAAATCCTTTACTCCATTTTTTCTCCCCTCTTCAAAAAGAGTATCAAGAAGCTTTGAGGCTAAGCCTTTTCTTCTGTACTCCTCTTTGACCGATACATTCATGATATCGGCTGTATCGATGCTTATTATCATTCCTGCAGCCGCAACTACAATTCCGTTTTCACCATCGCGGACAGCATAATAACACGCATCGGGATTATTTATTTCTTCTTTTAGAGATTCAAGACTCCAGCCGTCGGAAAAGTTTTCCTTTTCAAGCTCCGCTATTCCTTCGACATTTGTCTCATTCATTTTTTCCGTAACAAACATATTTTAATTTGCGCCCTGCATGGCTTCTCTCTCACGTTCAGCCTGAGGTTTTCTTAAATATACAGGTGAAATGTCTGCTGCCTTTTTGGAAAGGCCTTCATTAGCGTAAATGTCTGCAAGCACCGCAACGTTTGCAGCGTTCTGATATGCGTTTGCAGCGTTAGGAAATGCGTAAGGCACCTTAAGGCTTTCTTCAACCATCTCTTTGTATACGGGTACTCCGTCACCTGTAAAGAAAACCTTTTTGCCCATGGCGTTTAATTCTTTTATGAGGTCTGACAAATCGCAGTTAACGGGTTCGATGACTGTCACAGGCTTTGAGGAATTTTCATCAAACGTATAGCCTGCGGCATAAACCTGCGATCTTCTCGCATCCATAATCGGAACGATGATTCCGTCCGCGCCGGCCCAGTTTAAAGCAAGTGCTTCGAGGGTAGACACATCAACGATTTCTTTGTTGATGCTTAAGCCCAGTCCTTTTATGGTCGCAACACCGATTCTTAGCCCCGTAAAAGATCCGGGTCCGTTCGCGCATGCAAGATAATCAATATCGTTTAAATCAATCTCCAGAGTTTTTACCATCTCGTCAAGCATCGGTAAAAGAGTCTGGGAGTGAGTCTTCTGATAGTTAATATTTATTAATCCTTTTATCTTTCCATCCTCAAGATATGCAACCGAGGCTACAAGTCCGGATGAATCAAGTGCAAGTATTTTCAATTCAGATAACCTTCTTTTGTAGTTTTTGTAATCGTAATCTTTCTGTAATCGTTTCCTTTGGACAAATCCTTCGCGATATTTACGACATATGTTCCTTTTGGAATAATCTCTTCTATAATTCCGGCCCATTCGACAATCGTAATGCCTTCGGAATAAACACAGTCGTCAAATCCGACCTCTTCCATTTCCTCCACATCTCCGATTCTGTATACATCAAAGTGATGAAGAGGCATTTTGCCGCCGTAGTAGGATTCAAGAATCGTAAAAGTAGGACTGGTGACATTTTCCGTGATGCCGAGCCCTTTTGCGATTCCTTTTGTAAAAACCGTTTTGCCGACGCCAAGATCTCCGATTAAAGCAATAACAGTTCCGGGCTTTGCGTTATTTGCAAACTCTTCGCCAAGCTTTAAAGTTTCGTCGGCCGAATTAACTTCGAATACGCCTTCTGCGTTAAAGATTTCCATCAAAGACCCCCGAATTTAATCTTAACTTTCGCGGGATCCATATGAGTGTTAATCATCATAAGAACATCTCCGGTTTTATCACCCATGTCTCTTTTAGGGAAAATAAAAGCGGAGTTTTTTCCCGTGTATACAAAATAACTCTGTCTGGTATTGCATGCCTTCACGCAGTCGCTCCAGGGAATAGTCTGCTCTTCGCCCTGTGCATAAACCGTGATTCCTTCATCGTTTAAAAGATATGAAACCGGCTCTTTGAAGAAATCTATCATCTTAACCTTCATAAAAGAAGATCTTAAAAGACTTATCGGAAGGTAAAAAATTAAAAGAAGCGCTGCCGCAAGGTAATACCATTTTAGCTGCTGCAAAAATAAAAACATAAATACAACACCCAGAGCCGTAGCGATAATCGATACCGGCTTTTTGTATGAGTGCTGCAGATTGAAGTCATATAATTTTGAAGTTGTCATCTGTACGTCGAATCTGACTTCCATTTGATTTCCTTTCCGTGAAATCCACATAAAAATACAATTTACAGTATAATTTCAATCCGGTTATTTTTCAAGTCTGCCAGAAGAGCCAAATGGGGACGGTTCCGTTTTGGCTTTTTTTACCATTTTAGAACCGTCCCCGAATGGTCGTTTTATTAATGTGCGTTTGCTTCCGCCTGTTTCTTTGCAAAGCCTGCACGCTTTCTTAATGTGGGATCAAGAATCTTCTTTCTTAATCTTAAGTGTGTGGGCGTAACTTCGAGAAGCTCGTCGGTATCGATAAAATCGATTGCCTGCTCAAGACTTAAAATCTTGGGCGGTACAAGGTGAAGAGCTTCGTCAGCCGATGATGAACGTGTATTGGTAAGATGCTTGGTCTTACATACGTTAAGTTCAATGTCTTCAGCCTTGGGACACTGTCCGATAATCATACCGGCATAAACCGTTTCGCCGGGTCCGATGAAAAGAGTTCCTCTCTCCTGTGCATTGAAAAGACCGTATGTAACGCTTTCGCCGCCTTCAAATGCAATGAGTGAACCCTGCTTTCTGTACTGGATGTCTCCCTTGTAAGGACCGTAGCCCTCAAAAAGTGTATTTAAAATTCCGTTACCCTTAGTATCGGTCAAGAAATCTCCTCTGTATCCGATCAGTCCTCTGGAAGGAATTAAAAACTCAAGTCTGGTGTATCCGCCCGAAGCGCTGCCCATGGTAACGAGCTCACCCTTTCTCTGTGAAAGCTTTTCGATTACGCTTCCCGAGAATTCTTCGGGTACATCAATGTATGCTCTCTCCATCGGCTCTAAAAGTTTGCCATTTTCGTCTTTTTTATAAAGAACCTCTGCTTTGCTTACCGCAAATTCGTATCCTTCTCTTCTCATATTCTCTATAAGAACGGATAAATGAAGTTCTCCACGTCCCGATACTTTAAAAGCATCGGTACTGTCTGTCTCTTCTACTCTTAATGAAACGTCTGTATTAAGTTCTCTGAAAAGCCTGTCTCTTATATGACGGCTGGTTACGTATTTTCCTTCCCTGCCTGCAAGCGGTGAATCGTTTACGATAAAGTCCATCGCAATCGTAGGCTCGGAAATCTTTTGGAAAGGAATGGGATCGGGACAGTCAACGCTGCAGAGCGTATCTCCGATATGAATATCCGATATACCGGAAATCGCAACTATCGAACCGATGCCTGCTTCTTTTATTTCCACTCTGTCTAATCCGTCGAATTCATATAATTTTGATACTTTTACTTTTCTCGACTTTTCGGGATCGTGTGCATTTACGATTACAACATCGTCATTAGTGCGAATCACGCCTCTGTCGACTTTACCTACACCGATTCTTCCCACGTATTCATTGTAGTCAATGGTGCTGATAAGAATCTGTGTACCGCCTTCGGGATCTCCCTCGGGTGCGGGAATGTAATCTATGATGGTTTCAAAAAGCGGAGCCATGTCAACGGCTTCGTCTGAAAGATTCTTAACCGCAGTTCCTGCTTTTGCCGAAGCAAAAATAAAAGGACAGTCGAGCTGTGAATCGTCCGCATCAAGATCAAGGAAAAGCTCAAGTACTTCGTCAACAACTTCCTCGCTTCTTGCTTCAGGTCTGTCGATTTTATTTACGCAGACAATTACGGGAAGCTTAAGCTCAAGTGCTTTTCTTAAAACGAACTTTGTCTGGGGCATCGGTCCTTCAAATGCATCAACAAGAAGGATAACGCCGTTTACCATTTTAAGTACACGCTCCACTTCACCGCCGAAATCCGCATGGCCCGGAGTGTCGATAATATTAATCTTTACGCCTTTGTAATTAACAGCTGTATTTTTCGAAAGAATTGTAATGCCTCTTTCTCTTTCGATATCGTTTGAGTCCATGACGCGTTCGGCAACTTCCTGATTCTCTCTGAAAACACCGCTCTGTTTTAAGAGACCGTCAACCAAAGTTGTTTTGCCGTGATCGACATGAGCTATTATTGCCACATTACGAATATCTTCTCTTTTCGTAATCATATTCTCCTCCGTATAGGAAATTCAAAACAAAATAAAAACGACGTGTTTTTAAAAACACACCGTTTGAGAGTATAGCACCTGAAAACTTATGGTGCAAGAAAAAATTATTTTAATCAGTGTTTAACAAAAAACTTACCAATGATAACGCAGAGGGCAAAAACAATCACATTAATGCATACAACAGTAGCACCGATGGGTGTTGAAAGAATGATGGATGCAATGATTCCCGAAACCGCACAGAAAACTCCGACCACGCCCGATGCGATAACTACGGACAAGAAACTTTTAAAGATTCTCTCCGTCGATAAAACAGGGAATACAATTAACGCGGATATCAGAAGCGAACCAACCAGCTGCATGCTGAGTACTATTACAACTGCAATTATTATTGATAAAAGAATCTTATATAAATTACATCTTATACCTGTAGCCGATGCAAAGCTTTCATCAAAGGTAACCGAAAAGATACGATGATAAAAGATAACAAAGAATGCTACAACAATAATTGAAAGAACAATACATAAAATAACATCACCGGTTGATAATGTCAAAATTGACATCGATCCGAACAGTGTTGAGCATACGTCTCCCGAAAGATTGGCCGTTCTTTTATTGGGTACAATATTTAAAAGAAGATAACCGAAAGCCAGCGCTCCGACCGAAAGCATTGCAATTGCCGCATCACCCTTAATCTTCTTTTTGTCGTTTGAACCCATGAGGATGATTGCAACCAGTATCGTTACCGGAAGCACCAGTATCATTTTATCGGTAATTGAAAATACCGTTGCAATACAAAGCGCTCCGAAAGCAACATGAGAAAGACCGTCTCCGATAAAAGACAGTCTCTTAAGTACAATGGTCGTTCCAAGAAGCGATGCGCACAAAGCGATAAGCGTTCCGACTATCAGGGCATTTCTTACCATGGAACGGGACAGATATTCAGCTAAAACTGTTAAAACAGACATCCACCGTTCTCCTTGATAAATTCATGCTTGGTACAGAATACGCATTTCTCTTTGCCGATGTGCAGAATGTGTGTTGCATATTTCTTGGCTGCTTCAAGATCATGCGATACCATTATT
The DNA here is from genome assembly GCA_017962225.1 of Lachnospiraceae bacterium. GTDB lineage: Bacteria > Bacillota > Clostridia > Lachnospirales > Lachnospiraceae > UBA3766. The sequence goes on along the minus strand of JAGCVT010000067.1, from coordinate 43,291 downwards.
ATCGTTGTTTTTTCTTCTTTGTTGATTTTGTATATGAGAGCATAGAGCTGCTCCTGTGCGTAAGGATCAAGACCCGCAACAGGCTCGTCTAAAAGAAGTGCCTTGCTTGTAGCACAGAGTGCTCTCGCAAGTAAAACTCTTTGCTGCTGTCCGCCCGAAAGCTCGGGATATGAACGTTTAGCAAGATCGGTTATTTCAAGTTTTCTCATGGCTTCCATCGCCATGTTCTTTTCTTTTTTACCGAAAAAAGGACGCCATCCCAATCCGTTAAGGCATCCCGAAAGTACTATTTCGTACACGGTCGCGGGAAAATCTCTCTGGATAAAAGTCTGCTGGGGAAGATAACCGATTTCTTTCTGCTTAAGATTGTCACCGTATACTATGCTTCCGCCCACAACCTTTTCAAGTCCTAAAATACACTTCATAAGTGTGGATTTACCGGAACCGTTTTCTCCGACAATATAAAGGTAATCACCTTCGTTGATTTCGAAATTGATATTGCCGGCAACTATTCTTTTTTCATATCCGACAGAAACGTCGACACCTTTAATCTGTGCCATTTTAAATCCTATTCCTGCTTAAGCGCATCAAGATTACTCTTCATCAGCGAATAATATGTCGCGCCTTCTTCTATTTTCTTTAAACTAACGCACTGAAGCGAATCAATAATTACTACTATAGCATCTTTGCCCGACTGTTCGATAACAGTTTCCGCAAGACTCATGTCTCCGCTTTCGGTAATGAACACTACATTTCCGTCATTGTTTTTAAGTCCTTCGGAAAGTTCAACTACGGGAACAAATGAAATACTGCTCTCGGCGCTGCAGCCGGGAAATGCTGCCATATATCCAAAGCCGTAATCTTCTGCGAGATATCTGAAAGGAAATCTGTCCGCAATTATAAGAGTACGGGGATTAGCCGAGAAATATTCTTCGTATTCTTTATCAAGCGAAGAAAGTTTTTCTTCATAGGAAGTTAAATTACTTTCTATCTTTGACGAATCGGAAGTTTTATCCTTTAATGTACCGCCGATAACGTCGACACATTTTATACTTCTTTTAAGAGAAAGCCATATGTGCTCATCGTATGCTTCTTCTTCCTCTTCTTCGGTCACAATAATGCCTTCGTCATTTTCTATAAGTATATCGCCTGAGATTTCATCCATCAGACAAATATCCGTTCTTTTGCTGCTCGGATGTTTCTCGGAGTATTCTTTAGCCCATTCCTCGGATTCGCCGCCGATATAAATAAAGACATCACAGTCTTCGATATCAACCAGATCTTTTACCGCAGGCTGGAACGAATGCATATCCGTACCGTCATCTTCTAAAAGAATCACGTTTATATCTTCGCAGTCTTTGGTAATTTCTCTCGTCCAGTCATAAATCGGAAAAACCGTACACACAACCGTGGTTGTATCATCTGCTTTCCCTGACGGTTCGCAGCCCGATAATAAAACAAACGCAGGCATTAAAATTATAAATACTGCTTTTATGAGTAATCCGTTAGTCCTGTTTTTCTTCATCTTCCTTAACTTCGTCTTTCTTCTTGCTTTCCTTAGGCAGATTGATTAATATACCAACTCCTATTGCAACAGGTAAAATAAGAAGTGAAATAAACTGAGATGTGGATAATGAAAAATTGCCAAGTGCAATAAAGCCTCTTTCGTCTGCTCTGAAGAATTCAACTGCGAATCTTCCCACAGCGTAAAGAATTGCATAAAGAACACAGACATTTCCGTTTTTCTTGTTTTTCGTAGAAAACAGAAGAAGGATTCCACAGATTGCAAAATCGCCTGCTGCCGAGAAAAGCTGTGTGGGCCATACCTTTATGCCTGCCATCTGATGAGGTGAGGGGAATGTAACGCCTAAGAAAGAATCCGTAGGTCCGCCGTAGCAGCAGCCTGCAAGGAAACATCCGATACGTCCGAATCCCTGAATCATGGCGATAAAAGGAATCGTAAAATCAAGATATTCGGCCGCATTGATCTTTTTAATCCTTGAATAAATAAAAATTCCAAGGAAGCCGAAAATAATTCCGCCGTAAGCAACAAATCCCGAGAAAATCTGAGGGAAACCGATTACGTTCTTAGGGTTAGCAAAAAGTTCCTTATAGCTTACTATGATGTAAAGGATTTTCGCGCCGAGGAAGCCCGCAATAACACCGACAAGTCCGATATCGGTAATCACGTCTCCGTCCATGTTTTTCTTTTTTGCTCTTAAAAGGCAGAGTGCCATAGCAATGATAAAGCCTAAAGCTATCATTACCGAATATCCGTGAAGAGTAAATTTTCCTATAGTTAATAAGTCGTTATGCATAATTTTTTTCTTTCTTTTAAAAACGAATTAAAGAAGTGTCTTTCTTAATTCTGCGCCCTCTTTTTCCATAAGGAGTGCGGGTGCTACATCAAATATTGTTTTGCAGCCGAATTCTTTCTTTGCAGCAAGTCTGTAAGCGGCTCTTGCGTATGCAGTAAGAACGCATGCTGTAAACTCGGGGTTGGACTCGAGTTTAAGTGAGAATTCCATCATGTGATTTGTTTCTTCGTTCCAGCCTGTCTTGCCGCTTCTTAAAACAAATCCGCCGTGAGGAATACCTGAATGGTTTGCATTGAATTCTTCCTCGCTGATGAAATGAACTGTTGTATCATAGTCAGCAAAGTAGTTGGGCATTGTAACGATTTCCTGCTCAACAGCCTTTGCGTCTGCACCTTCTTCAAGAACTACGAAGCACTCTCTTGTGTGTTTCTGTCTGGTAGTAAGTTCAGGGTTTTCACCGTTTCTTACACTTTCAAGGGCTGACTCTACAGGGATTGTGTACTGCTTTGCATTCTTAACGCCTTTAATTCTTCTTACAGCATCCGAATGTCCCTGGCTTACGCCCTTGCCCCAGAATGTGTAATCCTTGCCGTTTGTAAGGATTGCATTGCCGATAAGTCTGTTGAGCGAGAAAAGACCGGGATCCCAGCCGATTGAAATGATGGAAACCTTTTCGTTCTCAAGACATACCTTATTTACATTCTCGAAATGCTCGGGAATCTTTGCATGTGTATCAAATGAATCTATACAGTTGAAGTACTTTGAGTACTCGGGAGTCTGCTTGGGCAAATCCGTTGCAGAACCGCCGCAGATGATTGCAACATCAATCCTGTCTGCCCAGTCTGCGATATCCGCTACGTTAACAACCTTAGCGCTTTCAGTAAGAATTTTTACGCTCTCGGGATCTCTTCTTGTGAACACTGCCACAAGTTCCATATCCTTGTTCTGCTTAATGGCGCACTCAACTCCGCGTCCCAAATTACCATATCCGATAATACCTATTCTGATGCTCATAAATAAAGCCTCCTTATAAATTACATACGAATACATTATATTTTTATTTGTTTTTTAATGCAATTATTTTTTATTTTTGCAGTCTAAGGCGCTTTTTTACCGCAAATCTGATTTCATCGGATTCTTTCGATAATCTCGTGTCGTTCACATTCCCCGCCTCATCCCTCGTAGACAGTGAAATCGTATATATACCGTCTTTTTTAAATAATTCATCATGAAAGATATATGTGTAAGTATACCCGTCAGCGTCCTTTTTCTCTTCAATGCGGTAATCCCTGCCTATCTTTAAATCCACGGCCCTGGCATTAAAGGCAAAAAGAATTCTTGCATTGTCTGTATCGACTCTGCTTAAATTCTTTTCCAAAATATAAAAATCTTTTATATCATCCGTAACGCTGCCGATTATTTCTTTGTTTCTTTTATCTACTTCAAATAAGGAGCCGTCTCTGTTTATCGTAAAATCAATATTCCGCTCGCACGTATTTCCGGCTTTGTCCGATAAAAAAATCCTCATGGAATAACAGTCGTCCTTAAAACTGCCGTCATCATAAATGCTTATATTGTTTTCTTCAAAAAAATATTTATATTCATCATAACTGTTTTGGCCGGTTATCGTAACGAACGATTTTTCTTCATCAAGCCATTCTTCGATTGCAAATATTCTTACATCCAGTTCTTCGTTTATAATCTGACCGTCAGAAATTCCTTCGGTTTTTTCTAAAGGCGCAGTATAGTCCTGCACATAAACATCACTCCTGTAAATGCTTTCATTTCCCGCCGCATCTTTTATGCTTATATGAAAACTGTCCTTTCCTTCTTTAAAAACATATTCCTTTTTTATTTCACCCTTCATTTTGTCGTCCGTAATAATGATGGTGGCTTTCCTGACATTCGAAGTAAACTCTTTGCCTGCATCGGTTATTTCGACTTTAATTTCCGGCGGATTAATATCTTTTTCTTCCCCCAATGCGTGTATGCGAAAACAAAAGCATAAAAGAATTAAAAAGACAGTCATGCCTAAAAAGAAAATTATTGTTTTATCAGACCTGTTTCTTTTCATTCTTTGCTCTCCTCTTTACCTTCTGTATTTTTAATAATCGTAAAAAAGCCCTCGCACTTTTTTGAGTGAAAAAATAATATGTAAAAAGAAACGCGGATACAACCGAGAGCGCTACAAAAATTATTTCAATAAAATCAATATTTGCAGTCAAAATATCTTTCAACATAATCAAGCTCCTCTTTTGCTTCTTTTACCCTTTTTAAAATACCCTCTTTTTCCTTTTCAAATTCTCTTCCGCCGTTTCCTTCATTTAAAAACTTTTCCGTGTCTTCGAGATTTTTTCTCATTCCATCAATGCTTATTCCTTCCCTGTAAAAATCCGCTCCGTATAAAAGAATTGAGTCCGCATACAGTGAATATACTTCCGTTTTTACAACACTTTCCTTTTCGGAAACGCCGCATAAAATCTCATTAAGATCCGAATAATATTTCGCATACATTCCGCCGTCTTTTCCTTCAAGAATCATCGGTTGAATATCAGTTAAAAAATGTCCGATTCTCGAATAAACATCTCTTTCGTCTTCGTTTAATGTAACCTTGTCAAACCAGTATGCAGCACGAAGATAATTTTCATTTTCATCACCCGAATCTTTGTAATAAAATAGATACAATCTTCCGAGTGCTTCGCAGATTTTTTTATAATCTTCTTCTTTTATTTTTGCCGCATCCCTCTCAAGCATCTGCTCTGCTTCTTTCGCTTCCGAATCCTCAAATACGTAATCGTTTTTAAATTCATCAAACAGCCTCAGATACCATTCACCCGAGGGTTTCTTTTCAATCAGTTTTATGAGGTTTTCTTTTCTTACATCCGAATCAGGCGACTCGCATGCAGACTTTATAAGTGTTTCATATTCGGTTTTATTTTTTCTGACTATCTCACATAGAAAAATTCCCGTTACCGATAAAACAAACATCATAAAAAAGAAAAAGTTTTTATGAACAATTCTCTTTAATCTTTTAACTTCTTTTTCATTTATTTCTTTTATGCGGTTTAACGCTTTTAACGCTGTGGAGGCGCTTTTATATCTTTCGTAGGGATTGTTTTTAAGACACTTGTTCAAAAAACAAATCATTCCCGGCGACGGCTCGTCTTTTAATATGTACTTAAGCGTCGCACCCAAAGAATAAATGTCTCCCGAAACTCCCGCCTCTTTTCCCAAGAGCTGTTCGGGAGGTGCAAAGCATTTGCTCGCCCTTTGATTAAATGTATTTTTTTCATCAAAAGAAAAAGATATACCGAAATCTATTAACTTAATTTCGTTATTCTTTGTAAGCATGATGTTGGACGGTTTTAAATCACGGTAAAGTATCTTTTTCGAGTGAAGAAAAATCAGGCAGTCAAGAATCGTTTCCCCGATTTTCGCAACTTCGCTTTCATCGAAACCGCCATGGTTTTTCACATATTCTTTAAGATCGCATCCGTCGATAAAATCCATCACAACGCAGTATGAATTTTCACTTCTTATAATATCCACTATTCTTGGCAGTGCAGGGTGATTAACATTTTTTAAAACAAAAGCCTCGGCATATCCGGCATTCAAAAAGGAATCGTTTTTTATGAGGATTTCTTTCATTGCAAGATATGTACCGACGCGCATGTCTTTTACCTTATAAACTTTGGACATACCGCCACTTCCTATTTCTTCTTCCACCCTGTATCTGCCGATAAGTTCACCGATTTTAATCATTTTTTCATCCTTTTAAAACACACAAAAAAACAGTTGTACGACAGATAAAAATTTTATTTTAATAAAGGGAAAAATAAGATATGCGCCTTAATAAAAGAAAAATAAAAAGCGCCGCAACTCTTCGTTGTGACGCTAATTTTACTCTTAAAAAATTAATTTGTAAATCACATTTTATTCTTCGACAGGGTCGTAAGTTTTAAAGAAGATATCTCTCTCGATAATGTAAATATCTTTGTGATCGTCTTCCCTGCATGTGAGGAAATCGCCGGGTTTTCCGAGGTAATAACTCTCTTCGTCCCATGTGGTAAATACCTTTTCAATCTTCTTTAATTCTCTTGCAAATACACTGGAGGTATCATGGTTGATGCAGGCCTTTGCATGCGAAACAAGATTTAATACTTTGCCCTCGTTCTTAATATGTATTGCAGGTTCGTATTCTCCCTTGAATTCGTACTCCTGTTCCAGTACCTGATATGTATCGAAGAATTTCTTTCTTCTGATGGGCCATACTTCGCCCTTAAATCCGATGAGAATATAGAAGTCGCCGTCAACTTCCGTATCAACGTCACCTTCGATTGTTCTTATGGTAATCGGAGTGCCGGTAGGAAGGATTTCAGACAAATCAACAAATCCGCGGACAATGGGCTTCTTGACATATTTCTTCATGCCCTCAAGCGATATCTCGTAATCCTTTGCGTAGATGATTTCGCTGTTTGCAAAATATCTGTCCAGTCTGTCGCGCAGATATTCATCCAGTTCCGTTTCGCCGTAGTTTCTGACGAATAAATCCTTGTCAATATAACCGCCGGATTTTTCGACATGTCCGCCGCCCGAACCGATTTTCTCGGTCAGGTAATCCGCAAGTTCGTTTGCTTTAACTTCCTTGGTACAGCTTCGAATGGATAATTTGTATCCTGCGTTAAGTTCGTTGTAAACTACGGATACTCTTACCTTGTCTACCTGAAGCGCAAGGTCGTTGATAAAGCCGAGAATATTGGGATCGCATGGTTCGGAATAAACTATCAGATATTCGTATTCCTCGTTAAAATCATAATGAATAAGTGCCTGTCCCGCGATTTTTAATTCGGGAAGTGAAATATTGGAGTTCGTAAAATATTTTATGAGCGATTTTGAATATTTTACGGAGTCAATCATATCTCGGTCAAGAGGGTGGCTGACTTCCATAAAATTACCGGTATCGGTCATAAGGCCGTAATAAAATGCCGTGCCGAGTTTGATGTTGTCATCGATGAAAAAGCCTTCCTTCATCATCATTGACCAGATAAGCGTCGAGCAGCTGCCAAGGTAGGGAGCAACCTCTCTGTAATCACCTACGCCTGTTCCCTGGTGATGGTCGATAATCGCTATCGTTGAAGCCCTTAAATTGCTTACGTTTCCTTCGCCGTGCTGACAGTCAACGGTTATCAGAAGCGCATCGCCGAAGTCCGTATCTTTTTCGACGTATTCAATCGGAATATCGCATTCGTTAATCATGAGTACCAGATTTGATTTCTGAATCTGGCTTCTTCCGCTGTACACGATTTTTACATTCTTTCCTTCAAACGAGGAAAAGTAAGTGTAAAGCCCGAAAGCCGATGCAAGCGCATCAGGGTCCGGAGTATCATGCGGCTGAATAATAATATTGTTGTATTCTAACAGTTGTGAAAGTCTCATTTTTTCTCCAATCCAAGTCTTTTCATCATTTCAAGATTCATCTCATCCACAACACTCTGCGGTCCGATGATTTTGGCGCCTTCTCCGAGTCCGAAAATCCATCCGAAGAACTGTTTGCTGACATTTACGTTTTCGATTACCAGGAATTTTTTTGCGCCTGTTTTGACTATGTTAACGTCCTTTCCGAACTTGTCTATAACAACTCCCGAAAGTTCGTTGTCAAACTCCATTTTAACTCTCTCCGTACGGCCGGCATACATTCCGAAAACTCTGCCCGAATATTCGGATATATTGATCTTTTTACATTCCGATCCGCCTTCTCTTCTTGCTTCCACAAGACTCATTTTATTCATCTTGTCGACTCTGAAGTGTTTTATCTTTTCATCAAAGGAATCGTAAGCTACAAGATAATAATTCTCGTCGTTCCAGATTAATGCCCACGGCGAAACGTAATAAAATTCACCGTCTCTTCTGTACTCGATTTCCTTTTTCGGATTGTAATTAAAATATCTGAATCTTATCTGGCTGTTTTCGGCAATCGCCGTATGAATCATATCGACGTTAATGTAAATGCTTTCATTCATCGTCTTTACTCTGTCGCCGACCACAACCTGTCTTTCGAGCTTGCCCGCATTGTATGCACTTGTTAAGCTCTCAAGTTTTTTAATCAGAGCTTTTGATTTTTTATCAGTGATAAATTTGGATGCGGAAACCGAATCAACCAGTAATTTCAATTCTGCCAGTTCGAATGTTCTCTCTCCCAAAAAATATCCGTAATATCTTCCCGAATCGTCTCCGATTACGTCATATCCGAGTTCTCGAAGCGCTTCAAGATCGGAATACACGCTTTTTCTTTCAGCGGATATATCATTGTTTTCAAGCTCGTTTATAATCTGTGACATCGTCAGAGAATGATCTTCATCCGTCAGTCTTTCCAGTATCTTAATCAGATAAATCAGCTTGAATTTCTGATTGTTTCCTTTCGCCATATTTTTCCCCTTTTAAAAGATTTATTCGGATTTATTCTCTTCGCCGATGCCGCTTTCAAACTGTCTGGATATTTCCTGAGGAAGTTCATCCAAAGGTTCTGACTTCGGTCTTGCGGTATAAAATCCCTGAATATAATCCACGCCGTATCCTGTAACAGCCTTTAATTCTTCTTCGGTCTCAACGCCTTCTCCGACAACTCTCATATCGTTTAATTTTGCAAACTCGATAATGTTGTTGATAAAGAGCTGCTTGTTGGAATCCCTGCTGATATCCTTAATTAAGAATCTGTCAATCTTAACGATGTTAGGTGTATATCGTAAAAGATTCTGAATGTTACTCTGTCCCGAACCGTAATCGTCTACGGCGAGCTGTCCGCTCATATCGTCTACGGTCAGTGTTTTAATCTTAAAGAGTTCGCCGTCAGAAATTGAATTCTGCTCGGTAATCTCGAATACACAGTACTTAATGTACTCCCTGTATTTTTCCGTGAAGAGTTTGAAGTCATCGTCGTTTAGGAAATGACCGGGAATACTGTTAATGAAAAGTCTTCTGCCCTTGAATTTGTCAAAATGCTTTACATAGTAATCCATTATTCCGAAAAGCGTCATCTTTTCAAGTTCATAAAGCTTTTTGTATTTTGCTGCCGCCTGTAAAAGAACAAGCGGTGAAATATCCACTCCGCCCGATGTTCTCATCAGTGCTTCGTATGCATAAATCTCTCCTGTTGCAGCATCTACGATGGGCTGGAAATGATATGTCAGAAGCTTCTTGTTTAAGACAAGCATCAGGTCGTCGTAATGATCTTTCGAATCTTCCGAAAGCGCATCTTCTAGGTAATTCTTTCTCTTATCGTGAAGAATGTTAAGATACAGTTCGCCGTATGCAAGTCTCATCACGGAACGAAGATCCGAATCCCAGCCTTTGGGTTCAATCGTATAACCCACATTAAGTTCGAGATCGTAATCCTTATACTTCGCGGGATTATGATTTTCAACGGATTCAAGAAGAACTTTTACTTCTTCGTTGACAATATTCTTTGCGGTTTCTGTATCGTTAATGTCTCCGGTATAATCCACTACCGCAAATTCATCATCCGAAATACGCGCAATGAATTTCTTTCTGCCGGTATTCTTCGAAAATGCTCTTGCGATAAGTCCCGCAACATCTTCTATTTCACTTACGCCGTAGTTCTCGTAAATGTATTTGTATTTATCCAGTTTAAAGATTGCCATGGCAAATGCGGAAAGATGATTTTCCGTTTTGCCCGAAAATTCATTAAACCATTTTTCAAGTCCCTTGAGGTTTGAAATCTGTGTCATCGGATCGAGGAATGCAGCCTGTTCAAGTTCCATCTGCATACCCTTCTGAATCATTCTCGTATATATGGTTCCAAACGAAAGGTTAAGCGCTCTTGACATTCTGTTTACACGGTTTGCCATGTAACCGATGTCACTAGTCTTGTAAAAGTAAAGTCCGTACTGATAGTCTTCAACATAAAGCGAATTGACCACAAATACAGTCTCGTCCTTAAGCCATTCCTCTGCATCGGGAACAATCATTTTAAGATCGTCTTCCATGAGTCCGAATTCTTCCTTGCTTTCGGAAGAAAGGATTATGTATTCGTTGGAATGATCGATATCGAGATTGCTCTGATACATAATGTTAAGCGATTCGAAAAGCATCGATCTGATACATAAATACGATTTGTCGCCTAAGTTGTAATTAACCAGTGCATCGAGCATCTCGGGAAGGTTTTCGCACATGAGGAATTTATCCGCGCCTGCAAAAACATAGGATTCATGCGACGAAAAATCTCTGTTGATACGCATGCATTCCGCCATTCTTTCCCTGTAATCCGAAAAGTCTTCTTCACTCGGACATCCGCAGGATTCGTTGTAAATAACCTTGTAAGGAATTTTTACGATTCTTTTTTCTGCCTTACCGCTGAAAATCTCGCGAAGGATATTTGCGCATGCCAGTGCTTCGCCTTCGATATTTCTTCTGACCGTGGTGATGTTGGGAATAAAATATTTACCCTCTTCAATACCGTCATAGCCTGTTACTATAACATCTTCCGGAACCTTGTATCCGAGCTTTTTAAGTTTTGTGCAGACAGCGATAGCCATAATGTCGTTGGCGCAGAAAATCGCTTCGGGCGGCTTCTTTCTGTCTCTTATTATTCTGTCGATTTCCTCGCATGCGGTGGTGTCTTTAAACTCTCCGTATCCGACCATGCTGTCGTCGAAGTTGATGTTTTCATCGCCGAGAGCTTTTTTGTAACATGCAAGTCTGTCAAGCGTATCAGGGTCCCATCTGTATCCGCCCATAAAGAATGTATCTTTTGCGCCGTGGTCCCTGATTACGTGTCTTATAAGATTTTTGTAAGAGGTTTTGTAATCGTCCGAAACGCAGAAACATCCCTCGTTTTCGGAATTAATCAGAATTACCGGAACATTCTTTTCCTTAGCCTTGGAAATAAGTTCGGAACCGCTCTGCTTATTCGCAAGTCCCCTGTCAAAAATAATAAGGCAGTCTAAAATATCATAGTTGATGATATTGTAAACGCTCGATGCGCCGGAATCATAAATACTTCCGTCGTATACGCTTAAAAGGCTGTTAAAAACAATCAGTTTGAAATTCTCCCTGACTATTTCCTCATTAAGCATTCTGACAAAATCGGACTTATATCCCGTATGAACAGCCGATATGCACAAACCGATAATTTTTTTCTTTCCTATCATTGCAAAACCTCAATACAAAAACATTTTGCCATTAACTAAACATTGTAATAAAGGTCAAATTCGGCGGGATGAGGTATCTTGTTGATACCGGCACATTCAGCCTTTTTAACCTTGATGAAATTATCAATAAGTTCAGCGGGGAATACATCGCCTGCCTTAAGATAATCATTGTCTTTTTCGAGAGCATCAAGTGCTTCGTCCAAAGATGTGGGAAGACCCGTGAGTTTAGCCTTTTCTTCCTCGGGAAGATTGAAAAGATTGCAATCGTAAGGACCCCATCCGTTTGCGTGAGGATCAATCTTGTTTAATACGCCGTCGATACCTGCCATAAGAATTGCCGCGTATGCGAAATAAGGATTGCATGTTGCATCGGGGTTTCTTAACTCAAATCTTCTTAATTCCGGAGCCTTTGCGTAAGCGGGGATTCTTATAACCGCGCTTCTGTTACTTGTTGCATATCCTACAGTTACGGGAGCTTCAAATCCGGGTGTAAGTCTCTTAAAAGAATTAGTCGAAGGATTTGTGATTGCACAGAGAGAAGCGATATGTTTTAAAATACCGCCCATAAAATAATGAGCCGTTTCGCTTAAGTGCGAATAGCCGTTGTCATCGGAAAATACAGGTTCGCCGTCTTTTAAAAGAAGCATGTGAACATGCATTCCGCTTCCTGCCTCGCCGTAAACGGGCTTTGGCATAAATGTTGCGGAAAGGCCGTATCTTGCAGCCACATTTCTGATGATGTATTTAATTAAAACCGTGGCATCGGCCATCTTGGAAAGTTCGCCGAGCTTGGGTTCAATTTCAAACTGTCCTGCGGCACCTACTTCGGGATGATGATATTTAACAGGTATTCCTGCTTTTTCAATCTCAAGCACCATTTCGCTACGTGCTTCAAAGCTTGTATCCTGAGGCTTTGCGATATGATATGCCTTCTGTTCCCTGATGACATTTCCCTGGCCTTCGTATGCGCCGTTCCAGGGTGCCTGTGCCATGTCGATTTCATAAGAAACCGCATTGTGTGATACTTCCCAAGTGACTTCGTCAAAAAGATAAAATTCAAATTCGGGAAGAATCTTCATTGTATCGGCGATGCCGGTACTCTTTAAATAATCGATTGCAGCATTGATGATGTTTCTCGGATACTGCTTAAGCGGTCTGTTGTTGGGGTAATCGATTATCATTGCGTTACCCGTCATTGAAATGGTCGGAATATCACAGAAAGGATCGATAAATGCCGTATCCGGATCCGGGATAAAGACCATGTCGGATTTTTCAACCACTGCGTAACCGTAGTTTGATGCGTCAAATCCGATTCCGTTTTTCATAATACTCTCATCAAAGCCCGAAGCCGGAATGGTAACGTGGCGGTAATTACCGTTGATATCCACCATCTTAAAATCGACCATATCGATTCCGTTCTCTTTGATCATGTTAATGACGTCATTAACAGTTTTGCCCATATGTAACCTCCCTTAATATATAAAAATCTTCCTTTGATTTTTTTACTGATTACAGTATTCTCCGTATTCGCAGCCCACGTTTCTGGCTTCTATAACATCCACGAGTTCAAGACCCTCCCTCTTTTTCTCATACAGTTTAAGAATCGCCTTGCCGGTGCCGCCGTTCCAGAGTCTGTTATGCTTTTTCGTTCCGTCGGGCGCAACATAGTTTACAAAAAGCATTTCTTTCTTAGGACATACAACGTTTATCTGCAGAAGGCTCTTTTTATTCTCCAACCATACCTTCCAGATAACCTTGTCCATGGTTTCGTTACAGGTAAATCTCTGTCTCGCCAAAGTCCAGGGCTTCGAGAAATTGTAATCGTATTCCCTGCCTTCGTAGAAAAGACCTCCCAAAAGCTTGCCGTCCAAAGCAATTCCGAATACTCTCGGTCTTCCTCCGCCTACGTCAAAAACACTGTTCTCCAACTTCAGTTTTTTGACTCTTGAGTAAAGATTGTTTGAGGAAAGCCACAACCACGGTGATGTGAAATCCCTGCCCCAGTTCTTGTCGGCATAGCCAAAGCATTTATCGGGTATAACATTGTATTCCCTGCCGTTAAACTTAATGGTTCCGCTGTATTTGGTCTTCATGCCTTCGGCGTGCCAGTACATGTCAAATGCCTGGAGTTCACGCATTATCTTTCCTGCGCCGTATCCGACATTGTATGAAATCTGTTTTTCGATTTTTATCTTCCATTCAATTTCGCCCGCATCACACATCCATTCGGGATGGCGCGCAGCACCACCCTTTGATACCTTTACGATACCACAGGTCTCATTTTCACTTAAAAAGCAGTTGCCCGCTTTGATTATAAAAGGAGTTCCGGGTCTGATGATGACCTTTTTGATGCCGTAGAATCTGTGAAGCTGAACGTGTTCCTCGCCCCAGCAGCCGGCTTTGATCATGACATATGAGGGTTTCTCATTTTTGCTTCCCCCGCCCTGAGTCTGTCCGAACACGGGATATTTCTTCCCGTACTTAGGATTAATCACAAAAAACTCAATAAAAAATGCCTTCTCTTCTCCTGTTGCCGCATCGACAGCGGTAAGTGAATGCCACCACCAGTCATATCCTTTTTTGCCAAAGGATTTGTTTAACATGAAGGCATCCCTTTTTTCGTCATGAATATTGAACATTTTTAAACCTCCCGCACATATCAAAATTATAACACATTTTAAGTAAATTTTAACTAAAAAATATAATATATAAGCGACTTTGGAAAATTAAAAAAAGCAGGCATTTTCGGAGGTTTCCGATTATGCCGGCTTTTTTAATTGTTTATCGCCTCAAATAAAGTTAAATCGTAATTTAATTTTTAATATGCTTGTTTTAATTTAAGGCTTTCCGCTTATTCCATCTCTCCGAGGCCTTCGTTGATGCCGAGTATCACGATACCTACGATAACTGCTATAACGCAGGCGTACTGGCTTGCTTTGAGTTTTTCTTTTAAGAAGATTCTTGAAAGAATTACCGATACGATACAGTATGATGCAATCATCGGAGCGGCCAGCATCGGCTTTGATGCCATGGCAAATACGTAAAAGATCTGTCCGAATTCTTCAAAGCATGCAGCCGAACCTTTGGTTCGAAGTTCCTTTAATGCGAAAGGATTGTATGCTTTCTTTGTTTTTATGAGCATATAGATATAGCAAACGATTCCTGCAAGAAGGAATGTGAGTCCGTAAAGAATAAGTACGTCAATCTCTCCGAGTCCGAGACCTGTTTCCTCGTCCAAGATAATTCCGTCCGCAGCGGTTCCTATTGTATCGAACAGACAGTAAATAATCGGGAACAGCAAGGCAAGTGCTCCGAACTGGTATTTTCTGTTCTTTTTCTTTTCATCATCGGATTTTGCAACTTCGTTCGCTTCTTTTCTGGAAAGTCTGTTTTCAACGATTGCAAGTGCTACCACTCCGGCAATAATGATTACGGTACCGATAATGTTTAGTATTGAAAAATCACCGAGGTCGTCGTTGATGGTTCCCGTAATCAGGAAGAAAATCATCATTGCTATCATCGAGAAAGCGCCCGATGCGTTCTGTATCGGAGATATAATCGATACTTCAAGATATCTTAATCCCGCATATCCCACTACCATCGAGATAATGTACGCGAGTGAAGCGGGTGTGTATTTAAGAGCATTTATAACGAGGCTCTTAACATTAAATCCGCTCTCTGAAAACGGAAGCAGGATAAGTGCAACAATCCCCATCACCAGACCTACCCATACCGCAATTTTTAAGTGGGAATGTTTATCCGTTTCGTCAGTACCCATTTTGTAAAACAGATCGGCGCATCCCCAACCGAGTGTTGCAATAAGTGCAAAAATAAACCAGCTCATTTCAAGTCTCCTTTTTTAAGTCATTTTCTCATTTTATTCATTTCCCTGTGCTGCCACAAGGTTTGAAATCCATATTCCTTTTTTTATCATTATATAACCCACAATAACCTTGATGAAATCAAGCGCCTGTACGGTTATAAAGATTCCGTAGATATGCATGTTGGTGTAATGCGATAAAATAAATGCCGCCGTTCCGCAGACGGTCCATGAAAATACCGAATCAAATATAAAGGTAATCACGGTCTTTCCGCCCGAACGAAGCGTAAAATACATCGAGTTTAAGAATCCCTGCAAAGGGAAGAACGATGCATTTATGATAATAAACATCGTAGCCATTTTCTTGGACGATTCGGTTGTATCGTAAAGAGTCGGAAACCATCCTGAAAGCCCGATTAACGCAGCGGTTAACACGAGGCACACAACCGCGGTAAACCACATAAGCGTAACAGAGGAATCCTTGGCTTTTTTGAATTCTCCGGCGCCGAGCATCTGTCCGATTACAATTCCTACCGCATTGCCCAGAGCAATAAATACAACATTCAAAAGATTGCAGATGGCATTGGAAATATTCATTCCCGCAAGCACATCCAGTCCGCGTCTTGAATAGCATGTGGTCATAAAAGCAATAGCCCCTGCCCAGAGAAATTCGTTTAGCATGATGGGTACGCTTTTTCTTAAAATCGGCTTAATCATTGCCTTGTTCTGTATGAAAAGCGTTATATACAATCCTTTTAGGAAAATATGCTTTTTGCTCCGCAAATGCGCCCACACAACCAGTACGACGAACTCTGCCACTCTCGCAAGAACGGTCGCATATGCGGCACCTGCCACACCGAGTTTCGGAAATCCGAATTTACCGAAAATGAGGAAATAGTTAAAAACAACATCCACAGCCACGGATATAATACCCGCTACCATCGGTTTGAAGCTCTCGTCTGTCTCCCTTAAACTCGTAGCATAAACCTGCGTAAGCACGATAAAAGGAATGCCCATGAGCATTATTCTCAAATAATCTTTTGCGTGGGAAAGCGTTAATGCCGCATCGATTTCTTCAGACTGACCTTTCATGTAAAGACCGAGCAGGAAATTATCGAAATTAAAGAATATTACTATTCCCAAAAGACCGCAGATAATCGCCATCCAGAGTTTTAATCTGAATACGTCCTGTACGCCTTTGATATCTCCGTTGCCGTAGTACTGCGCTCCGTAAATTCCGGGACCCGAAAGTGCTCCGAAAAGTGCGAGCCAGAAAACAAACATAAGCTGTCCCGCTATCGAGACAGCAACTATTGCTTCCGTGCCCAGACTTCCGACCATCAGGTTGTCGACAAGTCCTACTGCATTGCCGATTCCGTTCTGAATCATAATGGGAATCGCAAGGAGGCATGTTTTCTTAAATAAATCTTTGTCTATTCTTGTTTTTGTTTCCATTTTCCGATTAAATATATATTTTTTAGTTTAATTGTCTTTATAAGCCGTGCCTGACTATTTTATCATACCCGATATGAATATTTCCAGTCCTATTCCGATAAGAATTATTCCGCCTAAAATCTGCGCCTTCGTCGATAATTTGTCTCCGACTTTCCTGCCGATGAAAATTCCTGTCATGCAAATAACAAAAGTCACGGCGGAGATAATACCCGCGCATAAAAGAGCCGATAAAAATCCGTACTCCGCAATCGTAAAACCTGCGGAGAGCGCATCTATCGAAGTTGCAATTCCCTGTACGATTAAAATCTTCACGGTCAGTATTCCCGAGGGTTCTTCCTTGTCTTTGTTTTTTACGGCTTCGACTATCATCTTGATTCCGATAAACAAAAGAAGAATTAATGCTATCCAGGGAATAAATTTTTCAAATATCTTAAAATATTTAATGACAGTGTGTACGCTGAGCCAGCCGATTAAAGGCATTGCAGCCTGAAAGAAAGCAAATGTTCCCGCTATCGACAGCGATTTGCCCGCTTTCATTTTGGGCTCGTTTAAACCGTTTGCAATCGATACCGAAAAGGCATCCATCGCAAGGCCTACTCCGAGCAATATGCTGTTTACGATTAAAACTGCAAAACTGTTCATATAAAATACTCTTATTGTCAACAATAGGCGCGGGAGGTATTTCTCCCGCGCCCTTCTTTTATGATAAGTACTTTTAACTTACATTCCGGATGAATAGTTGGGTGCTTCCTTGGTGATGTGAATATCGTGAGGATGGCTTTCTTTTAAGGATGCTGCAGAAATCTTTACGAATTTTCCGTTTGTCTTAAGTTCCTCAATGGAAGCTGTACCGCAGTAACCCATACCGCTTCTTAAACCGCCGATAAGCTGGAATACGGTATCCTCGAGTCTGCCCTTGTATGCTACTCTTCCTTCAACGCCTTCAGGAACAAGCTTCTTTGCATCGGTCTGGAAGTATCTGTCTTTTGAGCCGTTTTCCATAGCTGCGATGGAACCCATGCCTCTGTAAACCTTGAACTTTCTTCCCTGGAAGATTTCGAATTCGCCGGGTGCTTCGTCACAGCCTGCAAAGATTGAACCCATCATACATACGTTGGCGCCTGCTGCAATAGCCTTGGTCATATCGCCCGAATACTTGATACCGCCGTCTGCGATAATGGGTATTCCGTATGTCTTAGCCACATCGTAGCAGTCCATAATTGCTGTAATCTGAGGAACACCGATACCTGATACAACACGTGTCGTACAGATGGAACCGGGTCCGATACCAACCTTAACACAGTCTGCACCGGCTTCGATTAAAGCCTTGCAGGCTTCGCCTGTTGCAACGTTACCTGCAATAACCTGAAGATCGGGATAATTCTCTTTTATCATTCTTAAGCACTTAAGAACGTTTTCCGAATGTCCGTGAGCGGAATCAAGTACTACAACATCTACTTTAGCGCTTACAAGTTCTTTTACTCTGTCAAGAACATTGGCTGTGATTCCGACACCTGCGCCGCAGAGAAGTCTTCCCTGTTCGTCTTTCGCGGATAAAGGATATTTAATTGTCTTTTCTATATCTTTTATGGTAATGAGTCCGACAAGATTGTAATTGTCATCTACAATCGGAAGTTTCTCTTTACGAGCCTTTGCAAGGATATTCTTTGCTTCGTCAAGAGTAATGCCTTCCTTTGCGGTAACAAGGCCTTCGCTGGTCATGGACTCTTTGATTAACTTGGTCATGTCGGTTTCGAACTTAAGGTCACGGTTCGTGATGATACCGACTAACTTTTTATTTTCCGTAATGGGTACGCCTGAAATTTTAAATTTGCTCATCAAAGCATCCGCATCTGCCAGTGTATGCTCGGGTGAAAGTGAAAACGGATCGGTGATAACGCCGTTCTCGGATCTTTTTACCTTGTCGACTTCTTCAGCCTGTTCTTCAATAGACATGTTCTTGTGAATAATACCTATACCGCCCTGACGTGCCATTGCAATTGCCATACGGCTTTCGGTAACGGTATCCATTCCCGCACTCATCATGGGAATGTTCAGTTTGATGCTCTTAGTCAGATACGTGGAAATATCCACCTGGTTAGGTATAACCTGTGAATAACCGGGAATCAGTAAGACATCATCAAATGTAATTCCTTCCTTGACTATTGTACCCATTACAAATCCTCCTTATTTATATAAATTTATAGTTTATCGCGTATTA
Organism: Lachnospiraceae bacterium; assembly: GCA_017962225.1. Classification (GTDB taxonomy): domain Bacteria; phylum Bacillota; class Clostridia; order Lachnospirales; family Lachnospiraceae; genus UBA3766. The sequence continues at coordinate 24,310 of JAGCVT010000067.1, read as the reverse complement.
CGATTTTTTGACTTTCTGCGGATAAAATCTGACAATAGGCATCATAAAATCATCGTTCAGAGAAAGAAGAATCTTTCTTTTGCCATTGTACCAGAGCTCGTAAACCTTGGTTTCGTCAGTATTTTCTCCTGCGCTGTAATCGGAAACCGCTGCCTGTCTGTTGGCATAGCCTCTTAAAGCATCACTGCCCTTTACGGCCAGAATTTCCATTTTATTTAAATCGATTGTATCAACCTGTTTTCTTGAGTTGGTATTGTAAATTCTGTCGATTCTTATCTCTTTGTCAATATATGTGTACTCGTATTCTACGGACATTCTCCTAAAATAAACGAAGAAAGAAGCAAGTCCGCCGCCCACGATAGCGATAATAAAAAAGGGGCTCACCAAAATCGCCGCCGGCAGCGCAAGGACTGCCACAACCAAAAATGTGTACCCCAACACTTTATTCACAACATTGTCACGCTGCTTAATAAGCAGTTCTTTCATGGTTTCGCTCATTTTTTACCTCGTACAAACTGAGTGTCCACTAGTCACTTTTCTGTCTCAAAAATAAAAATATTAGACATATTCTATAATATTTGAGATTTTCTTTCAAGCCCTATATTGCTTTTTATTTATAACTTTTTTAAAATATTATTGTTGCAGGGCTTTTTAAGGCTCGGCCGTTGTATTTTCGGAGGGCGCAATGCTTTTTAACTCATATATTTTCATACTAATATTTATTCCTTTGTGCCTTTTGGGATACTTTCTTTTAAACTCTTTTAAGCGCTACATTCCCGCTCAGTTCGTGCTTTTTTCAATGTCGCTCTGGTTTTACGGATACTTCAATTACCGTTATCTCCTTATAATAATAGCCAGCATACTGATTAACTACGGAATATATGTTTCGATAGGGAAACTGCGCGATAAAAACAAAAGTGCTAAGGCTTTAATGATCCTCGGCGTGGCGATAAACCTGGGAATACTCGGTTTCTTTAAATATACCGATTTCTTCTTAAACACTGTCAATCAGGTCTTTAAGAGCAATATACCGCTTCTTAAAATCGTCCTTCCGCTGGGTATAAGCTTCTTTACCTTCCAGCAGATATCTTTTATAGTCGACGCCTACAGGGGCAATGTTGGAAAATACAAGTTTATTTACTACGCTTCGTTCGTGGCTTTTTTCCCGCAGTTAATAGCAGGCCCCATCGTAACGCACGACGAACTGATTAATCAGTTTACCGACGAGTCCAAAAAGAAATTCAATTTCGACAACCTCGTAAAAGGCATATTCCTCTTTACAATCGGTTTATCCAAAAAAGTGCTTATTGCGGATGTTTTGGGAGCAGTTGTAAATTACGGATATGTTGCTCCCGAGAGACTTAATTCGGGCTCGGCCTGGATTGTCATCCTTGCATACACGCTTCAGATTTATTTTGATTTCTCGGGCTACTGCGATATGGCGGTGGGCCTTGGAAAGATGTTTAACATAGACCTTCCGTTTAACTTTAATTCGCCCTACCTTTCAACTTCGATTACCGAATTCTGGGACAGATGGCATATGACGCTGACACGCTTTTTCACAAAGTATGTCTACATTCCTCTCGGCGGAAACAGAAAAGGCCTTGCACGCACCTGCTTAAATGTATTTATAGTATTTCTTTTAAGCGGTTTCTGGCACGGCGCAGGCTGGACATTTATCCTCTGGGGCGTAATGCACGGGCTCTTCAGCATTATCACAAGACTCTTTAAAAAGCAGGATAAGATTCATATCAAACCTGTCGGACTTATCATTACTTTTATATTTGTAAACATTACCTGGGTGTTCTTCAGGGCAGAAAGCATTCCCGTGGCTCTCGATATTTTAAAGACCGCTTTCTCATTTAAATTTGCACCCATCGATCCTATTATATTGAATGCTTACCGTACTCCGGAACTCGTACAGCTTTTGGCCTTTGCGGATATCGAGGAAAAACTTCCGAATATTATTCCGACCGGCTTTATGCTTGTGTCGACCGCGATTGCGTTTATACCTTTTAACTCCAAAAAGATGTTTGAAAAATTTAAGCCTAATGCGCTTACGCTCATCTTTACAATCATTTTCTTTATCTGGAGTTTCTTATCGTTAAGCGGCGTGAGTACGTTCCTTTACTTTAACTTTTAGGAGATTTGAAAATGAAAAAAGGCAGAAACTTTTTCATAATCTTCATATCGGTATTTTTAGTAACCGTGCTTCTTTTAGGAGCACTGGTTGTTTACATTGATCCGTATTTCCATTATCACGCTCCTCTCGCAGGTAAAAACTATATCCTGAAAGAGCAGAGATATCTTAATGACGGCATTGTAAAAAATTATGATTACAACGCAATGATTCTCGGAAGTTCGATGACCGAAACAATGAGACCTTCCGTAATGGATTCGCTCTTCGGTACAAAGGGAATCAAGGTTCCTTTCTCCGGCGGAAGCTACCGCGAGGTCGGCGACCTTGAAAGAGTTGCGCTTTCACATAATCCGGATATAAAAATTGTAGTTCGCGCTCTTGACTGTCTCAGATTCTTCGATGAAAAAGACGCAAGGGATTATGAAGAGGATTCCTATCCGACATATCTTTACGACAACAATTATTTAAACGACGTAAAATATATCTTCAGCAAAAACGCAATCATCGATTCCGCGCTTATCCTAATTCAGAGAGGCGCTGCTGCCACTCCTTCATCCTTTGATAACTATTCAAACTGGAGTAACGATTTCGCGTACGGAAAAGAAGCCGTGCTCAGTCATTACAACAAAGATGAAATAGAGGTTGCAAAAGTTCAGAAAGAGTTAACTGAAGCCGAAAAGAAAACCATTTATGAAAACATCACGCAGAATGTAACTTCAATCGCGGATGATTATCCCGATACCGAGTTTTACATTTACTACACGCCGTACAGCATTTATTATCTTGATTTCTTCAAACGAAACGGTGAATTAAACAAACAGATTGAGGCCGAAAAGTATATCACATCACTCTTACTCGAGCATGAAAACATTCATGTTTACTCTTTCTATATGAAACATGAACTGATTGAAAATCCTGATTATTACAAAGATTTGGCCCACCACAGCCAGAATGCTTCGGATATGATTATTAACTGGCTCTATGAGGGCGAGGGTGAACTTAATAAGGAAAATTACACAGAGTATTACGAAGATTTAACCGACTACTATTCCTCGTTTGATTTTGATTCCATGTTTTAGAATTGCTCATAAAAGAACCGGTCTGAAATTCAGACCGGTTTATTTTTATTCGGGTTTTTTGTTACCTTTTATCTTTTTAAAATGTTCTTTTATCTTAGTCTCATATCCCAGATCGCCGGGCTTGTAGAAATTAAGATCTTTCAGTTCGTACGGCAGATACTGTTCCTTAACATAGTGATTCTCGTACAGGTGAGGATACTTATATTCAACACCGTGACCGAACTCTGCGGCGCCGGGATAATGCGCATCTCTTAAGTGAACGGGTATCGGCTGGTTGCCTCCCTCTGCCACTGCCTTATGAGCATCTTCCAAAGCAACGGTAACCGAATTTGATTTAGGTGCACATGCAAGGTAAATTGCAGCATGCGACAGGATAAGCTCGGCTTCGGGAAGTCCGACTCTTTCAACCGCAAGAGATGCATTAGTTGCAACCACAAGTCCCATAGGATCCGCGTTTCCCACATCTTCGGAAGCAAAAATCATCATACGTCTTGCAATAAAGGTTACGCTCTCGCCCGCTTCAAGCATTCTGACTAAATAATACTCGGCAGCATCGGGGTCGGATCCGCGCATGCTTTTAATAAATGCGGAAATCGTATCGTAATGATTGTCGCCGTCCTTATCGTATTTAAGAGTTCTTTTCTGAACGCATTCGCCCGCAACTTCAAGCGTAATATGAATCTTTCCGTCCTCACTCCTGGGCGTGGTCATAACGGCTAATTCAATACCGTTTAAAGCCACTCTCGCATCTCCGTCAGCCGTATCCGCGAGGAATTCGACAGCCTCATCATCAATAATCGCATTCATTGCGCCAAGGCCTCTCTCGTCATCCTTAACCGCGGTTTCTATAAGCGATTTGACATTCTCTTTTGACAGAGGAGAAAGTCTGAATATATTAGATCTTGAAACCAGAGCTTTATTAACTTCAAAGAAAGGATTCTCCGTGGTAGCGCCGATTAATGTAATCGTTCCGTCCTCAACATAGGGTAAAAGAAAATCCTGCTGAGCCTTGTTGAAACGATGAATCTCGTCGATAAAAAGAATTGTTTTCTTGCCTGAAAAAGATATTTCTTTCTTGGCGTCGTTAACAACCTCTTCCATATCTTTCTTGCCCGATATGGTTGCGTTTAACTGTTTAAATTCAGCCTTGGTTGTATTGGCGATAACTTTTGCGAGCGTTGTCTTTCCGCAGCCCGGAGGACCGTAAAAAATCAGCGAACCGATTCTGTCCGCTTCTATCGCACGCCTTAACATCTTTCCTTCGCCGAGGATATCTTCCTGCCCTACAACCTCATCGAGGGTTCTGGGGCGCATTTTAACGGCTAAGGGCGCTTCTTTTTTCAGTTTCTGTTCTTTTGCAAATTCAAAAATATCCATTTTATTTAAACTGGTTCTGCGCGGGATCGTATTTAAATCCTGCTGCCTCAAGTTTCTTCTTTATTTCTTCCGCGTCTTCATCAAGTCCGTCTGCCAGCGCATCAAGACTTGAATACCGGTCACGCAGTTTCATGTTAATTACGCTTAAAAGCATAATGGGATCTTCGGGTAACATTATTGTCTTCCTTCAAATATTTTCTTCTTAAAATATTCGCCTCTCTCCGCGAAATTTTTAAAATATCCGTAGCTTGCTGCTGCAGGTGATAAAACAACCGCATCGCCCGTGTCTGCATATTTTAAAACTACTTCCAGAGCTTCGTCTATGTCTTTTACCTTTTTACAGTTAAAAGGTCTTTCAGCTTCTTCATAAATTCTCTCGCCCGTAGCATATGCGCAGAGGAATATGATGTCTCTTGCTTCTTTTATGAACTTAATTAATTCCTCGTAGCCGATGCCTCGATCCATTCCGCCGATAATTGCAATCTTAATATTCGGAATGCTCTTGCAGGCATTGATTGTTGCAAGAGGAATTGTTGAAATTGAATCATCGTAATAATCGATGCCGTCCACATTTCCGATGAACTCGAGTCTGTGAGGAAGTCCTTCAAACTTCTCTATCTCACTGACTGTATCGTCCTCGTTTAACTTAAGTCCGCTGACACACACCTTTTTTACAAATTCTGCATTCCACTGATTGTGCTGACCGAGAATTTTTAAATCATATTTATGCTCTTCAAATTCGGGAATTCTGTACTCAAGACCGCGCATATTGAGTCTCGGTACGCTCTCTCCCACGAAAATTTTATCTCCGGGAACCTGATACTTTCCGATATTCATTTTGGCGAGAGCATATTTTTCGAATGTTTTGTAATAATCGAGGTGCTCTTCGTAGAGATTTAAAAATACGGCAAAATGAGGCGATACGCGCACGTTGTTAAGCTGATGGCAGCTCATTTCCATTACTGCAATTGCCTGCGTGTCGGAAGCCATTTCCTCATAATAATCCAGGCAGGGAATACCAATATTTCCTACCAGAACAACTCTGTTTGAAATAAGGTTTGAAAGAACATGATAAAGCATACTGGTAGTGGTGCTCTTGCCCTTCGTACCGGTAATGCCTATCACACGGTCTCTGAATTCTTCCAAAAACAGTTCCGTCTGTGAAGTGTATTTTTCATCGGGATAGTCTCCGGGAATGCCGGGACTTTTTATGATAAAATCGTATCCTTCTTCGTTTAATTCTTCGGGTTTGCCTTCAAATATTTCTATCTTGGAAGGTTTGCAGTATTTTTTCAGAAAACCTTCCGTGGATTTGCCCTCTATGCCGTAACCCCAGATGAGTACGGATTTATTATCAAATTTCTCGGTTATGCTCATTTCTTTTATCCGTCTTTACGAAAGTTTTTTTGGTGCGCTTTCAATCGCATATATAACATCATCAAGCGCTACCAGATCGTCCAGAAGTTCATATCCGCCTTCGCCGTTGTTGATAGGGAAAATGGCTTCGATTCCGATATGATCCATACGTCCGCTTCTTGATGCAACAACCATAAAATTCTTAGCCTTAAAATCTTTTTCAAGAATTTTAAGGAATGAATTGACTTTGTTTTCGTCTCTTAATTCAATGTATATCTCAACATTTTTTCTGCGCTCTCTTTTATCGTTTTCAAGCGTATATAAAACCGAAGTGGCTATAAGCACTATGACCGTACATGTGCATGCGCCCACATAAAATCCGAAGCCTGTTGCGATACCGATTGTACCTACTGCCCAGATACCTGCCGCTGTGGTAAGACCTACGATATGATCTCTGCCCTTGGTAAGAATTGTTCCTACACCGAGGAAACCTAATCCCGATATAACCTGTGCGGGAATTCTTGCGGCATCGGAACTTAATTCCAGGTTAATAACAATATACTGTGCTATCAGCGAAGTCATGCTTGCGCCAAGGCATACGAGTATATGCGTTCTGAAGCCTGCAGGTCTTTTGTATTTTTCTCTTTCAAGTCCTATGACACCTCCGAGAAAGCCTGCCAAAAGAAGTCTGATAATAACGGTTACTGAGTTAAAACTCTCAAGAAAATCGATTACCTGAGTCATATTCACCTCCGACTTTTTTAACGCCCTACAAAAAATAATTATATCATAAAATAAATCTTTCAAAAAGAATTACTCAAAAAACGACATGCAGTCGCATGCCGTTTTTTATCAGTCGGTTATTCTTCTTCGATATTCGGAATGTTCCATGGAATTTCTTTCTGAATCCGCAGCTCTTCTGTTATATTCAGGATGGCTTTGATAGAACTTTTCTTTTTCCTTATACATGTTTTCGTCCGCAATATGCAATGCTTCCCTTACCTCAAACGAAGGTTCAACGAAGCAGCTGCCCACGGCGAATTTTATACGGTCTGATTCCTCTGAAAGTTTTCTGATATTGTCGATAAGAGCATTGAACTCCTCTTCTTTTTTATTCTCAGCAATTATAAGGAATTCATCTCCGCCGACTCTGTAAATATCCGCATCTTTGAAATTATCTTTTAGGATTGCTGCCGCATCTCTTAATAACTGATCTCCCACGAGATGGCCTTCGCGGTCATTGGTTGCCTTAAGTCCGTTTAAATCCATAAATGCAACGCCGTAAGGATTCTTAATAACGTAATCTCCGTTTACGATATCGGTAATCATGTTATTCATCGCATTACGATTTAAAACATTTGTCAGTGAATCCGTTACACTCTGCTCTTTCATTCTTTCGTAAAGGAGATAATTGTTAATTTCCGCTGCTAAAAGAAATGTAGTTATCTCGAGAATCTGCTCGATATTAAGTGTATTGGATGCATCAAAATTGGTTGCCCAGATATATCCTATTGTTTCGTCATTGGCCCTTAACGGATAAAGCACAAGATTTGTAACATGCGCCATCTTAAGCGAATCATACCATGCTTCGTTCTTCTTTTTTAATTCTTCCAGTTCCGCTTCGTCATGAATGATATAGCAGTTGCTGCCGGCAATCAGATTGTCCCAGGATTCGATGATTTTGAAGAAATCTTCATCCAGATAATCTTCCATTCTTCTTGCATCTTCACCCTCCACTATACTGTGTGCAAGTACGGTAGCGGTTCTGTTTTTTAAATCCGTCAAAAGAACACAGCATCTGTTGGCTTTGCAGGTTATTCTGATATCATCGATAACCGATTCCATTGCAGCCTTAAAATCAGACGTTTCATGAAGCTTTACGCTGGTTTTGATTACCTGTGCCGCAGTCTGTGCCGTAACATCGCTTAATTTATCTGCCTCAACATTTGGAGTCATGTCATACGAAAACAGACTGTACCCGATATTTTCATCATCCGATACAAGCGGCATCATAAAAATATCCATCCAGGCGTTATATCTTTCAGCATTGACATATGAATGAATAAGTCTGTTTTCAAATATGCATCTTGAAGTCATGGCTTCAAAATTATAGTCACGGAAAATGTACTCATAATAAGGGCGGCCAGCAACAAAATCTTTCGGATCGACATTTACAGACTTAAGATATAATTCGTTTGCTGCCTCAATACACGGCTCTGAATGAGTTCCGTCAGGATTGGTTTTAATCGAAATGACGCACGCAAGCTTTTTCAAATTGTTTACAAATAACTGATAATCCAAAAAAATCCCCTCCGATTTTTTTATACTCCACCATATTATTTATCGGTTACTATTATCCTATTCTTGACAAAAAAATTCCAGTATTTTTATAATTAAACAGAATTTCGGAGGAAATTATGGGAAAAGAAATCGAAAGAAAATTTAAAATCAAGGAAATGCCCGATTTAAACGCTTATCCTTTTAAGTGTTTGGAGCAGGGATACCTGAATACAAACCCCGTTGTAAGAGTCAGAAAAGAAGACGATACATATTATCTTACATACAAGGGAAAAGGCTTTGTAGAGAGGGAAGAATACAACCTTCCGCTTAACAAAGAATCTTACGAACACCTGATTGCGAAAGCTGACGGAAAGATCATAAAAAAGAAAAGATATCTTATACCGTATGAGAACTACACTATAGAATTGGATGTTTTCGAAGGTGAGCTTGCACCTTTGGTTTTCGCCGAAGTCGAGTTTGAAACTTTGGAAGACGCCAAATCCTTTACTCCTCCTTCATGGTTCGGTGAGGATGTTTCCGAAGACAAAAACTACTCTAACGCACATCTGGCGTTAACATAAAAAGAGCCAAACGGGGACGGTTCTATTTTGGCCTTTTTTACCATTTGGGGACGGTTCTGTTTTGGCCTTTTTGACCATTTTAGAACCGTCCCTGTCTGTTTACTTTCTAATCTCTACGATAGGGCCGCCCTTGCCTTCGATGTAATCTCCGGTGATGGTTACGGTACCTATGTTTTCATCTTTGGGAATTTCATACATGATGTCGAGCATGAATTCCTCGATGATGGCGCGAAGTGCTCTGGCACCCGTGTCTTTTTTTATTGCTTTCTTTGCAATGGCTCTTAATGCAGAATCGTCGAAGATAAGTTTTACTTCGTCGAGTTCGAGAAGCTTCTGATACTGTTTTAAGATTGCATTTTTAGGCTCTTTTAGGATGTCTACCAAAGCATCCTCATCCAGGCTGTCCAACGGACAGATAATCGGAAGTCTTCCGACGAATTCGGGAATCATTCCGTACTTTTTGATATCTTCCGTGGTAACTTTGTGAAGAAGCTTTTTGTCTTTATCGTATTTGTCTTTAAGTTCGCTGTTAAAACCTATGCCGGCCTGCTTTGTAAGACGTGCTTTGATTATTTCCTCAAGATCGGGGAATGCACCGCCGCAGATAAAGAGAATGTTTCTCGTGTTAACTGTGGTCATAGGAACCATGGCGTTCTTGCTGGTGGCACCTACGGGAACTTCTATCTCAGCACCCTCTAAAAGCTTTAACATACCCTGCTGAACCGATTCACCCGATACATCACGGTGATTGGTATTGGGCTTCTTTGCGAGCTTGTCGATTTCATCGACAAAGATAATTCCGCATTCCGCTTTATCCACATCATTGTCTGCGGCTGCAAGAAGTTTGCTTACTACGCTTTCGATATCATCACCGATATAGCCCGCTTCGGTAAGTGCTGTTGCATCCGCGATTGCAAGAGGCACGTCAAGAAGCTTCGCAAGAGTTTTTACGATATATGTCTTACCGCAGCCTGTGGGTCCGAGCATTAAAATGTTGGACTTTTCAATTTCAATTTCATCCATTGTATCTGTTGCAACTCTTTTATAATGGTTGTAGACAGCTACGGATAAAATCTTTTTGGCTTCTTCCTGACCTATCACGTATTCATCCAGTTTAGCCTTTAATTTGTGAGGAGCAGGTATATCCTTAAGTTTGATAATCGGCTCTTTTTTCTCGTCGGGATTTCTCTTCTTAATCTTCGTTCGGGGATTAATGTTTCCGCCCATCAGATCATTAAGATTTAAGAAAAACGTACCGTGAGGCTGTGAAGGTCCTTTGGGCTTATCGTCCTTTTTTTCTTCCTTCTTTTCAGGTTCATCTTCATTGGAAACCTTTGAAATATCTTCTGTTTTATTTTCCTGTATGCCTGTCGGTGCCTCTGTCGGATTTATTCCCATTCCGGGGAACATTCCTGCCATGGTAGCGGGGTCCATTCCAAGCATTTCTTTATAAGGGGACTGATTTAACATGTCGGTACTCTTTTGCAGACAGTCAATGCAAATGCAGAGAGAATCGGACATCTTCAGCATCTTTCCCGCCACACTTTCGGTCCTGTGGCAGACCGAACAGATATCTTCGTATTCGTTGTTCATTTTAGCTCCTGTATCAGTAATTAATTAGTCTTTATGGTTTGCCCTGTAAGGTTACTTCAATCGTATACTCTTCGTACTGCACACCGTTGTATCTTTCGTAAGTAATATGTACCGTGCTTCCCTTTGCATATGATGCAAGATACTTTTTAAACTCGGCCATTGATACAATGGAATCGCCCTCAAATTCGGTAATGATATCGCCGCGCATAAGTCCTGCCATATCAGCCGTACCGCCGGGAACAACTTCCGAAATGTAAACACCTTTCGGAATTACTGCACCCTCGTTTGTATAGAGTACCGAATTGATTTCAACTGCAGAAATACCGAAGTAAGACTGCTGGTCTTCAGGCAGTTCGGTTAACTGCTGTTTGTTCATAAGATCACGGATAATCGGATCTGCTTCGTTGATGGGTATGGCATATCCCATGCCTTCTACAGCATTACCGAAAAGCTTATCGGAGTTGATACCTATAAGCTCTCCTCTCATGTTAAGCAAAGCTCCGCCGGAGTTACCGGGGTTGATTGCAGCATCGGTCTGAATGAAATTGCCGGGTTCTCCTGACTCTGTAATGATTTCTCTGTCTAACGCACTTACAACACCTGCAGTTACCGACTGACCGTATCCTAATGCGTTACCGATGGCAACAACGCCTTCGCCAACCTTTGTTTCGTCGGAATTGCCGATGATTGCGATTTTGATACTGCTTAATGTGGAATCGCTTAATTCGGAAAGATCCACAGCCACAACCGCAAGGTCCATTGAAACCTTTTTACCTTTAACGGTTGCGGGAGCATCAGAAGCGTCGCAGAAATTGATGTTTATCTGCTTGTTGTTTTCCACAACGTGATAGTTCGTGGCAATAAGAAGTTCGGTATCGGACTGGCCTACTATAATGCCCGAACCTGCACTTTCGCCCTCATATTTATAACCGTTGTAATCATAGTCTCCGATTACGTTGATGGATACGATGGCAGGCATACAGTTTTCGGCAACTTCCGCAACCGTATAATCTTCGTTTGCCATAACGATATCTTCAACTTCTTCAATTATCTCTTCCTGTTTCTCAGCTATCTGAGCATGGAAATTACTGTCCTTGTCATTGGGCTTAACAGGGTCTGAAGGTCCCGGAGTAAAGCTTGTGGTCTGTGAAGGAAGTTCACCGACAACAGCAGGAACAATCAGTTTGTTTGAAACAACCGCAATGCCCGTATATGCAACGCCTGCGCATACACCGAACACTATTCCCAAAAATACAATCCATAAAAAAGATAAAAATTTATTAGGTTTTTTCTTATTTTCTGAACTCATAAAATAGCACCTCCCGTCGGAGAAATTTTATTTAGTTTCTTCTTTGTTTTCCGTTTCAGGTTTTTCTGTTTTGATTTCCGGTTCGTTATCGCTCTTCCACGCAACTTCCCTGTTGGTTGTAACAGCATGAGAACGGTCTATCATCTTATCTTTGGGACGAACCTTTATTTCATCCCTTAACGTGGATTTTCTGCCTGTTTCTTTGTACGGATCGGTATTGCTTGAAGCCTTATGAACCATTCTGCCGTCTTTATACTCGGTTTCCGTGATACCGTATCCTGCATGAAAATTAATCTTTTTATTATTCTCGTAAACATCCTTGCCAATCCAGTACTCGGGCATGGACGAAAATCTCGTAAGTAAGAATCTGGGTAAAAACTCATGCATAAGACCTAATCTGTAGCCCATAAACTTAAATGCACTGTTTATGATAAGCTTCGGAACAAGATAGGTCTTTTTTCTTTTTTTAAGATGTTCGATTGTTTTTGAAACAAGTTTCTTTCCTTCGCCGACAGAGGATATGTTTTTAAATATATCGGGATAATCTGCCTGCGATACACCGAGATCGAAGTTTCTTTTAAAAAGCGTAATGTTACCGTAATCATGTGAATGAATTACTTCCGCACTGGCGGTATAAGCTATCTTGTAACCGGCTTTTATAAGATGTGCGGCATAAATCATATCCTCGTTAAAAATAACATATTCCTCGAAACCTCCGAGCTGTTCGTATACGTCACGGTCATATGCCGCACATACATTTGAACAGAAATATGTCTTAATTCCGAGTTCATTTATATCAGATACGCTTTTAAGCCTCGATTTTCTTGGGTAATTGAAATTTCTTGTAAATCTTTCTATTTCGCCCGACGTTTTTTTAGCCACCTGTCTTGCATAGGAAGCAGCTGCCTTGCCCGTAATAATGGGGTTGATGAGCCTTTCGATCATCTCCTCGTTTTTAGGCACGGCATCGTCAGTCATCATAACAAAAATATCGGCCTCTGATCTTAAGACGCCGTCTCTTCTTGTTCTGCCGTGATTGAACTCCCTTTTGGAAATATGTGTTACATGAATATTATCGTACACCTTGTCCAGAGAATGATTGAACATAAGCTCGGAGTAATATTTTTCCTCGGTGTTCATCACTATTATTCTGTTGATCGGATACGTCTGTTTTTCCAGCATCTCTATAAGCTTAATAAATGATTCCTTGGGCTTATATGCGGGAATGATGACGTCAACTGTAGGATTTTCTCTCATATATTTCAAAAAGGTCTCCATATTTTACTATGGAGACCGCATTTTCTTTTATTTTCCGTATGCCGCTGCTTCGGATTTAATATCCTTGGAAATCTTTTTAACCGTTTCCGAAGGAGTATAATCCAGACCCGGGTAAAGGAACTCATGCAGTTCCACGACATTCGCTTCAAGATCAACAGGAATTACGCAGGATCCTTTAGCTCCGAGAAGGCCGGAGGTACGTTTATCCGCAAAAGGAAAACCGTCTGAAGCCACTATTGAATATTTTGAAACTTCGGAAGCACGAGGTATGATATCTTTATCCAAATCCATATTTGTTGCCAGATAAGGGAATACATCGGTACAAATCTTGGAAACCTTAACAGGATCTATAGCCTTTGCTTTGGTTACTATCTGTGTTAATACATCACGCTGTCTTTCGGTTCTCTTATAATCGTCACCGGCAGTATATCGGATACGACAGTAAGCAAGAGCCTGATAACCGTTCAGAGTCTGAAGTCCCGTATCTGTAACCGGTGTAAAATCATCTCTCAAATCAACCTTGGATTCTGTCGAATACATCGATCTCTGATAGTCATTAAGATATGAGATTTCATCATATTTAATATCAATATCTACACCGTTAACGGCATTGATTGTATTCATTACACCGTCAAAACCAACGGTAATAAACTGTTCAACGAAAAGATCCAGATTCTGGTTAATCATATTAAGTGCTTTTTCCGGTCCGCCGTAAGCATATGCGGCATTGCACTTCTGATATGAAGGCTCCTTTCCTTTATCGGCGATATTCAAAAGAGTATCTCTGTAAATACTGCAGAGTCTCGTTTCGCCGGTTTCATTATCTATTGAACAAATTATAATGGTATCGGTTCTGGTACCTTTTTCAAGCGTGCCGTTACGTGCATCTACTCCGAAAAATGCATATGTGGTATAGCCTTTTTTGATTTCCTGAACGATGGGATCGTCTTCCTTAATGTTTGTAACAATCTCATCTTCTTTCAGATCGTATTTCTTAACACCGGTTTCCTCATCCGTTGCTCTGAAAGCATAAATAAGAATTACGATTACCGCAACAAGTACTAAAGCTTCAGCACCGATTATGATGTTTCTGACAACTTTATTGCCGCCTTTTTTCTTTTTTCTCTTTACGTTTCCTCTTGTCCTGTCTGACATCTCCAAATCCCTACCTAAGTAGCCTCCTAATAAGCATTTTTGTTGACAAATCCTTTAAGAAATGTCAAAAGAATAATCTGAATATCCAACCCAATAGACCAGTTTTCTATATAGTAAATATCGTATTCTACTCTTTTTCTGATGGAAGTATCTCCTCTGTAACCGTTTACCTGTGCCCAGCCGGTAAGACCCGGTCTTACCTGATGTTTTACCATGTAACGGGGGATTTCTTCCTTAAACTGCTCAACGAACTGGGGCCTTTCCGGTCTCGGTCCGATAAGAGACATATCACCTCTTAAAATATTGAAGAACTGCGGTGTCTCGTCAAGACTTGTTCTTCTTAAAAACTTTCCGAAGCCTGTAACTCTCGGATCGTTTTTGGTGGTCCACTCTTTTTCCTCTTCCTCAGGCTTCTGCTCTCTCATTGTTCGAAACTTATACATCTTAAAGACTTTGTTGTGAAGTCCGACTCTTTCCTGAACAAAGAGTACAGGTCCGTCTTTTCTGCTTTTAATAACTATTACCGATAAAAGCATCACCGGTGAGAAAAGAATGATGGCAACAAGTGAACCTATTATATCAATTGCTCTTTTTAAATACCAGTTAAAAGCACTTGTTAAAGGAACTCTCCTAATATTTATAACAGGAAGTCCCGATAAATCTTCCGTGTAGGGTTTGGACGGAATAACGGAATTGTAATCCGGAATAAACTTGGTATGTACGCCGGATTTTTCGCACTTTCCTACGATTTCCTCAAGTCTCTTGTAGTTCTTAAGGGGAAGTGCAATTGCTATTTCGTCGAGCTTGTTCTCGGGTAAAATCTCTTCGAGATTGTCTATTCTTCCGAGAACCTGTATTCCTTTGTAATAAGTTCCCGCAGGAACCTCGTCATCCAAAATTCCTCTTATCTGATATCCCCACTGAGGATTGACAAGAATTCTGTCTATATACTGTTCGCAGGCTCTTGAATATCCTACGATAACAACCTGTTTTGCATTGAATCCGACTTTCCTTATCTGGGAAAGAATACTTCTTACCGCAAATCTGTATGCGGTCATTAAAACCACATTTAAGAGTGCAAACAAGATAATCAGCGAACGAGAAAAGTTTGGCTGGTTGATCAAATAGAGCACTACCAGAAATACCATCGCACCGATGACGTTGGCTTTGATGACATCAAAGAATTCACCGATCAGCGAAGACATTCTTTTGGGTTTGTAAAGGTTCAGTGTGGCAAATACGGCAAGGTATCCCGGAATAATGAAATACAAGGCAAAAAAGTAAGTTTTCATCGGTAAAACGCCCTGGTCCACCGGTGCAAAAACCACCATTCTGCCATACCATGCCAAAAAGTATGCTAAAGCCGTTACTATGCAATCAAGCACAACATGCAATCTGTTAAAAAATGTTTGATTGTCCTTAATCATAAGCAACTTGCGTCCATTAACTCAAACGCCCTCGAATTATAATGATACAATACGAAATTGTTTTTTTCAAGCCTAATAAATTATGTTCTTTATCATGTCAAACTCTATCTTTAAGGCTCTTTTTCGCTTGGCCGAATCGAAAACTATCTTCCTGTTTCGCTCGCCTTCGCTCTTTTTAACTCTTCTTCCTTCAACGATTCCCTGCCTGTAAACTCTACCGAGACCTTTGCGGATAAAGAAAAGCTGTTTTATTATTACGCCCGTTTCCTGAACGGGGAAATTCACAATCTTTTGTAAAACCGTCTGATTTTTGTATCTGACCAGAATGGAATTTCTGGCAGCAAGCTTAACTTTATATTCGTTGTATCTTGAACCGCTTGTGGCACTTCCTTCATGGAAAACTCTGGCTGAAGGTTCGTACTTATTTACATATCCGTAAATACGAGCCCTGTAACCTATATCCACATCCTCTAAATAGGAAATATGGTTTTCGTCAAAGAGTCCCAGCTCTTCAAGAACGCTTCTTCTGTATACAGCCGCTCCCGCACATGAAGAAAAAATCTCCGTGGGTTTGTTGTGGCTGTCCGCAAGCTTGTCCTTGCCCCTGGTTCTGGCCCAGCCCAATATATTGTAGAAATCTCCCGCATTGTCAATCAGCGCGTGATTGAAAGCCGAAAGCATTTTGCACTGTATCGAAAATGTACTGGGGCCTTCGTTATCCATGGCTTTTACCAAGGTACTTAAGCAGCCGTCATCCACATACGCATCGTTGTTTAAAAGAAACACATATTCGGCATCGGAAGCTTTGATTCCGTCATTTACCGAAGCAGCAAATCCGCGGTTTTCACTGTGCTTAATAAATCGTGCTCTCGGATATGCCTTAACTGTTTCCTCTATTCCTTCAACAGTGGAAGCATCGTCCACAACTATTATGTCATAATCCGTAAAATCCTGTTTATCAAGTGCGGCCAGACATTTTTCCAGAAACATTATTCCGTTGTAATTGGGTATTACTACACTTAACTTCATAAAGGTTTATTACTCCCGCTTGCGATCGGGATCGTATAAAATCTTATACCCAAGTTCTTTTACCTTCTTACAGAAAGCAAGACTTATATCCACGTAATCGGGAGCATTTTTCGCAAGTTTTGATTCTACCATCTCATCATATAAGTTTTCAAGAGCCGGATTAACTCTCATGTTTCTGACATCGCCGGCTTCAACCTGCTGAATAAGCGAACCTCTGTGCATATATCCGCCCATGCCCTTGGCAAGACCGCGATACATAACGGTTCCGTCTTCTCTCATTGCTCCGCCCGAAAGCTTGCCGAATTTGTAAATCGGTCCGCATACCATTCCGAGTTCGGGTCTTGTGGTGAAAAGAAGGTTTTTATATTCAATATGATAAAATCCCAAATGTGATGTATGACTTACCGTAACTGCCCAGCCCATGGTCTTGCAGAAATCATCCACTGCGCGGCGGCCTGCTTCGTATGCATACTCTTTTGCATCGGTATTTCCGGCTGTTGAGTTCGGATGGCATCTCCAGTGATATAAAATCTTGGGCACATGAAGTACCTGACCGTCGGGATCGTCCATACTCTTTACGGCTCTTAAGAAAATATCGTAATCCTGAGCACCGTCATATTCGGGACGGAACAAAAGCTCCTGAATGAGGTTTCTTTCAATAAATGCCAGATGACAGATATAATTGTTTGTCAGAAACATATCCAGATTGAAATTGGGCTTTCTGTTAGGCTCAAAGAAAGATTTTCCTTTAGCGTCCGTTTTATCTTCATCAGAGTAAATAAGTTTTGCCTTATACTCATTTGCAACCAGTGCTTTGGACATATAATAAAGCGCATCGGGAGTAAGCAGATCGTCATGATCGAGCACGCCGACATAATCTCCGGTTGCTACTTTTACGCCCTTATTAATGTTGGCTGATATTCCGCCGTTGGATGTAAGGTGGATATATCTTATAAGGCATCCGTCATAATCGTAGGACACATCCGTATCTGCGGATAATCTGTGGATATTCTTTACTTCTTCCTCGCTTAAGGCTCTTCCTGCAGGTCTGTCTCCGTTGACCACGCCGGTCATGTTTTCGATTTCATCCATAAGTCTCTTGTTTCTTGAACCGTCGACTACGATGAATTCCCAGTTGTTGTATGTCTGTCCCAAAACACTGGCAATCATTTCATCGAAATACATGATATCGGTTTCGAATGCAGGAACAACCAAAGAAAACTTAATGCTTGAGGAAAATCTGCTGCTCCATGCTTTCTGTGCCTTTAATTCTTCAGTTGTTGCAAGCTGATATCTGAAACTTTTAGGAGGTTTGCTTAATGCCGTGTCTGCCACAGCTACCGCAGTCTTCTCTATTCCGTTTCGTCTCAAATATCTGCTAGCCTTTCCGTACAATTCGTTTGCCTTGGCCATATCCCGTTGCCTCCACGCCGTTTGAACCGGATTTCTGTCTCCCGGTTCCAAAAAATTCAAGTTAATTGTTATTATGCAAGTTTGCTCTTTAAAGCTTCTGTAAGTTCTGCTACCTTCTTCTTTGCATCATCAAGGCTGTCACCCTTTACGCCCATGTAGAACTTAATCTTGGGTTCTGTCCCCGAAGGTCTTGCGCAGCACCATGCGTCATCAGAAAGTTCGAAGTAAAGAACGTTCGAATATGGAAGTCCTGTTGAACTCTTCTCGCCTGTAGCGATATCGATTCTTTCGTCCTTTGTATAATCTCTCATGGCAAGCACTTTCCATGCACCGAATTCCTTGGGAGGATTGGCTCTTAAGTTCTCCATGATGGCTGCGATCTGTTCGCTGCCTTCCTTGCCCTTCATTGTGATTGTATAAAGGTCTTCTTTGTAATATCCGTACTTCTCGTACATATCAAGCATCATATCCCATACGGTGATACCCTGCTTCTTGCAGTATGCTGCGACTTCACAGAGACACATAACGGCTACAATGGCATCCTTGTCTCTTGCATGGGTACCTGCGAGGCATCCGTAGCTTTCCTCGAGACCGAATACATAATTGTTGGTACCTTTTTCGATAAACCACTTAATCTGCTCGCCGATATATTTAAATCCTGTAAGGACTTCTATTTCTTTTATGTTGTATGACTTGCAGATAACATCTGCCATGTTGGTGGTAACGATTGTCTTAACAAGTGCAGGATTCTCAGGCATAAGACCGAGTTTTGTACGCTCTCTTAAAATATACTCTGCGATAAGCATACCTGACATATTGCCCGTAAAAGAAACGTATTCGCCGGACTTTGTATCGTATGCGTAAATACCGAGTCTGTCTGCATCGGGGTCGGTAGCAAGAACAACGTCTGCCTTAACCTCTTTTGCAAGCTTAAGAGCAAGTGTAAATGCCTTGGGATCTTCAGGGTTGGGATACTCAAGTGTTGTAAAGTTGGGATCGGGCATTTCCTGCTCGGGAACAACGATTACATTCTCAAATCCTACTTCTTTTAAGATTCTTCTGGCAGGAACATTACCTGTTCCGTTGAAAGGAGTATAAACAATCGTTAACTCTTTTCCCATTTCTTTGATAACTTCGGGATGGATAATCTGCTTCTTTAATTCAGCCATGAAAGCGTCATCGATTTCTTTGCCGGTCTGAATGTAAAGACCCTTGGCAACTGCCTCGGCCTTATCCATTGTTTTAACGGTATGATAATCCGTAACGTTCTTTACGTATGAAATAATGTCTTTGTCTCTGGGGCTTGTAACCTGAGCACCGTCTTCCCAGTAAACTTTGTAACCGTTGTATTCGGGAGGATTGTGGCTCGCTGTAATTACTATACCTGCTGTACATCCCAAATATCTTACCGAGAATGAAAGCTCGGGTGTGGGTCTTAAAGCATCAAATACATATGCCTTGATTCCGTTTGCTGCCATGCAGAGTGCTGCTTCATCGGCAAATTCGGGAGACATGCGTCTTGAATCGTATGCAATTGAAATGCCCTTGTCCTGTGTTCCCTGAGCAAGGATATAATTTGCAAGACCCTGTGTAGCCTTTCTTACGGTATAAAGATTCATTCTGTTGGTTCCGGCACCGATAACGCCTCTTAAACCGCCTGTACCAAATTCGAGTTCTCTGTAAAATCTATCTTCTACTTCCTTGTCGTCATTTCTGATGGCAAGCAATTCTTTTTTTGTTTCTTCGTCAAAATAATCGTCTTCAAGCCAGAAGTTAAACTGTTCCCTGTAATCCATAGTATTTTGCTCCTTTACAATTATTGATTTTTGCGCATAAGCATACACTATATATTTTAACTCTTTTTTGAATTAAATACAACCAAATCAAGTCCTCATAAAAGTAAAAAAGCAGTCCGAAGACTGCTTTTATAAACATGTGATGTGAAACGCCAGAAACAATATATTTCTTATTATCCACTGGCCCAGTAAAACACCTATTCCGATGAGTATAAGTACCGTTACCGGAAACCCCTGAAACCCCAGTTTCTTAGTGGCTTTTACGAGTATGGTATTTATCATAAAAACAATATACACAGCATATGTATACGGCACAAAAGGATTCATCAGAATGCTTTTAATCAGATGACCGTGTACCATGTGGTAAAAACTTCTGGTACCGCCGCATCCCGGGCAGTATAAGTGGATAATACTGTATACCGCACATTTCATACCGCCGTCGATCAGATAATCTCCCAGTAAGAAGAATACCACTATCGTCGGGATTGTCAGTATTCCAAATACTATACCGAGTTTAAACCAGGTGTCGGTAAGATCATCTTTAAAAAGGCGCTCGTTCATATTAATTCATCGATTTTGCGATGTTGACGATAAGGATTATCAACCAAACGACAATAACGATAAATGCTGCAACAAGACCGATAATACTTGTGATTAAACCACCGGTAGCGGGACCTGCTGCTTTTTTCTTCTTTGCGATAATGCTTATGATTAAACCTGCAATACCCAATACGCAGTTAAGGCAGGGGAATGCGCAGCAAAGAAGTGATGCGATACCGATGATAAGACCTGCGATTGAAAGGCCCTTTGAACCACCTTCTGCAACAGCTTCTTCAGCATCTGCAGCATAGTTATATGTAACCTGCTCTGCCTGCTCTACAGTTTCCTGAACATCCTGTACTTCCACTACAGGTGTCTCGTTTAAATTGTTGTTATCCATTTCTTCTACCTCCGGATTGATAAAAAATTTTATATATGTTTAAACACACATATTGGCAAATTGATTAAACATGACTGATATCGGTAAACATTGCAAGGTCCATGTCGATTGTGCAGATGTCGTTTAAGTTAAGATCATGAACATTGTTATGTCCCGTGCTTCTGCAGATATCCATCAGATCTTCGGTCATGCTGTTGGCCATATCGATATCAAATCCTTTTTCTACAAGGACAAAGTTGGCACCGAGTGCAAGAATCTTTGCAAGTTCTTTTGCATCCTTTAATGCATCAACACGTACTAAAATCTCAAGTTTTGAATTAACTCTGTTAAGATAATTTCTTGCTCTTCTTAAAGCGTAAGGAAGGATTCTTAAAGAAACATCGTTTAAGATAACATAATCAAGTTTTGCAAAAACGCATGCTTCCAGATCATCTTCGATTCTTCCGGCTACAAGGTCGATACCTACGGGGGTTCCGTTGAATCTTGCTCTAGCAATTTCAACTTCTTCCTTAAGTTCTTCCTTGCTGGAAAGATTAGGAATATGTCCGTCTTCTCCTTTCACGAGAACCAGTGCCTGGTTTGTATAATTCTCAGCCTTTGTGTTGTTCGGAATATGCTCGCCCCAGATAAAGAGTTTGGAGAAGCAGAAAGGCTGTAATACTTCTACGGGATTTGCCGTACGCGCACCGATTACGGTTCTTGTTTCTACTTCCGCATCTCTGTCTAAAGGAAGAGGATTGCACTGTGCGGGAAGAAGAATTATGTTCTCAAGACCGTATGCATTGTTTCTGTCTGCATAACGATAATCCTCAAACAGTTTCTTAGCATTCGAATCATAAACAACCGTATACTTGGGATCTCTCTTAAGTACAGAATATTCTACGCTTGATCCGTCAGCATTGGCTACGTTTTCGTCAAGGCTGATATAATCTCTTTCTTCGTCTTCTTTTTCGCTTTCAGGTTCTGTGAAGAAATCTTCTTCTGTCTCAGCTTCTGCTTCAGGCTCTGCTGCGGCTTCTGCTTCTTCTTCATCGTTTGCGAATACTGCTGCCGCACCTGCAACTGCTGCTGTGGCTGCTGCTGCGCCTGCTACTGCTGCCGCAACGCCAAGACCTTCGCTTGCTTCTTCTTCGTCAACTTCTTCTGCCGCATCTTCAACTGTATCTTCAACTGCTTCTGCTATGTCTTCAGCTGCCTCTTCAACATCTTCTTTTGCTTCTTCAGCTGCTTCTTCAAATATATCTTCAGCTGCTTCAGTTTCTTCGCTTTCGGCTGCTTCTTCTGTTTCTTCTGCTGCAGTTTCTTCAACAATTTCTTCCGATGCTTCGGTTTCTTCTGCTGTTTCGTCTTCGGAAGCGGAAGCGAAATCTTCTTCGTTATCATCGAAATCAAGGAATACTACACCTTCGTCCTCGTCTTCGACTGCTTCTTCGGAAACTTCGCTTTCTTCAGTTGCTTCAGCTTCCTCTTCAACTGTTTCAGCTTCTTCAACAGCTTCGGCTTCTTCGCCTTCAGCTGTTTCTTCTTCTTCTGCTGCCTCTTCGGTTACTTCTTCTTCGGAAGCTTCTTCAAAAGCAAATTCTTCACCGTCGGCTTCTTCTGCAGTTTCTTCAGCTTCTTCTGTATCTTCGGAAATTTCTTCTGTTTCTTCTGCTGCTTCGTCTTCGGAAACTTCTTCTTTTTCTTCGTCAGATTCCTCGAAGGAGAACTCATCGTCATCAGCTTCATCGGCTGCTGCTTCGTCAGCATTTTCCTCCGCTGCTTCTTCTACAGTCTCCTCAGTTTCATCTTCTGTATTCTCTTCAGTTTCTTCACTTTCTTCAGCTGTTTCTTCAACCGCTTCTTCTTCGGCAATTTCTTCTTCGACTGCATCAGCTTCAGCTGTTTCTTCTGTTTCTTCTTCGGCTGCTTCCTCTTCGGAAGTTTCTTCCGCTGCTTCGTCGGCTTCTTCAAAAGAGAATTCTTCTTCATCAGCTTCGTCGGCATTTTCTTCTACAGCTTCTTCAGTGGTTTCTTCTAAAGCTTCTTCATTTTCTTCAGCCGCATCTACTGTATCGTCTGAACTTTCTTCTACTTCCTCTGAAGCTTCTTCAGTATCGTCTGAACTTTCTTCTACTTCTTCTGAAACTTCTTCGTTTTCGCCAGCCGCTTCTTCTACAGCACCATCAGCATTTTCCGCGTCAGCTTCTTCGAAAAGATCTTCACCTTCATCTGCTGCTTCGTCAATAATATCTTCGGTAACTTCTTCTGAAGTATCGGCAGTTTCTTCTTCAGTTTCTTCAGCAGCTTCTTCTGTTGCTTCCTCAACAGCTTCTTCAACTGTTTCTTCAGCAGTTTCTTCGTTTACTTCTGCTTCTGCTGTTTCTTCGGGAGTCTCTTCAAAGGAAAGGGCTTCGTCGTCATCGGGAATTACAACTTCCTCATCCTCTGCTTCCTCTTCTTCCTTCTTGGGCTCTGCGCCGACTACCTTCTTTATGGTTCCTAGTCCGTCTCCGTAGTAAGGAGCGAATTCTTTGTTGTTCTCTTTATTTCTGGCTTCTTCTTCGGCCTTAAGTTCTTCTTCGGTCTTTACGGGCTTGCCTGAATAGAATGTGGAAATAATGCCGTTATCGATGCGTTCATCTTTTTCTTCAACTTTGGTCTCGGACACCGTATCGGGATTTTCTCCGCCGATTACTCTCTGAACGCTGCCGACATGACTGAATGAAAATGCGGGCTTTTCTTCTTTTTCTTCTTTAACTTCTTCAGCCTTCTCGCAGTCGTCTTCTTTCTTCCAGAACTCCTGGCGCTTTTCGATTACAAATCCGCCGGAAGATGCATTTTCTTCTGCCTTCTCTTCTGCAGGCTCTTCTGCAGTTTCTTCCTTGGCTTCTTCTGCTTTGGCATTCTCTTCAAGAATCTCGTCTATAAAATCCTTATGCTCGCTCTTGGGCTTCTCCTCTTCGGACGTAAAGCTGTCGGCCTTTGAGAAAAGACTTGCAAAATCAGGGCCTTCGTTCTCTGATTCGGGCTTTTCGACATCGGGCTTTTCCTCATCGGATGAAAATTCATCAGCCTTGCTGAATAAATTAGCAAAATCGGATGCTTCGCTCTCGCTTTCAGGCTTTTCAGCATCAGGCTTTTCTTCGTTTGAAGAAAACTCGCTTGCTTTGGAGAAAAGACTTGCAAAAACAAGGTTTTCATCACCGGAGTCATTCTTTTCGGGTTTATTTCTATCTTCTGCAGATGAAAATCCGCTTGCTTTTGTAAACAAACTTTCAAAATTAGGACCTTCGTCATCTGCTTCGGATTTAGCTTCTTCGCTTTCTTCTGCTTTCAGTTCTGCTGTTTCTTCGTCAGCTTCCTCAAAAACAAAATCGTCTTCGTCTTCGAATCCGTCTTCTTTGTTCTCATCTGCCTCGATTAATTCAAATGCAGATTTGTCAGCATCACATATGGGACAACTGTATAAATTATCAAAGGTCTCACCGGCCTGCTGTTCATCAAAAACATAACCACATATTTTACATTCATATTTTGCCATTAAAATGCCCTCCCACAAGCATAAACCTAATCTC
>JAGCVT010000066.1 GCA_017962225.1 Lachnospiraceae bacterium | reverse complement strand
TTTTTTTATTGCTTTTCGTGATATTTCACAAATATATTTTTTTACAATAAAACCGATTGAAAATCATTTTTATGAATGTTATCATTCAAGCACTAAAATTCTTTTTTCTAAAAAATTGTTCAATTCAGAGTAATTTTTTCCCGGGAATACAAATATTGACACCCTATTGAATAGGGTATAAAATAATAAGGAGATAATATGTTTAGAACTTTTATCCAAACTCAGGAGTTTTCCCGTAAATGGGACAACCTGGGTTTGAACGATGATGACCTCAGGTTATTGGAACTGGATATAATCAATAATATGGATAAATATCCCAGAATTCGGGGAACCGGAGGGCTTCAAAAAGCCAGAATGCCATTGGAAAACAAGGGCAAAAGTGGCGGAGCACGGGTATGTTTTGCTGATTTTGCTTTTGCGGAAACGACGTATCTTATAACGATATATGGTAAAAAAGATAATCTTTCAAAAGAGGAAAGAAACGCAATCAGGAAAGCAATGGATTTTTTAAAGAAAAGCCTTGGAGGTAAATGATATGGGTGAGAAAAGTGTATTTGAGAGTATTATGATCGGATTAGGCGAAGCCCTGGATGATGCTCAGAGAGAAAAACCTGTATTAAAAAGACATAAAGTATTTGTAGAACCCGTAAAAGTGTTTGCTGCAGATGAGGTTAAAAGCATACGCAATTCAACAGGAATGTCTCAGAAAACATTTGCCGGATATCTGGGAGTTTCCGATAAAACCGTAGAGGCTTGGGAAGCAGGAACAAATCATCCTTCAGGGGCGGCCAGCAGACTGCTGAGCATGATGGAAATGGATGACGAATTAATTATAAAGTTTCCGTTCGTTACAACACGATAATTTATTGAAAAAAAGCCCTAAAAGAGATACAATATTCTATGTATGTATTTGCTATGGGGTGCAGTATGAACATAGAAGACAGAAACAAAATTCAGGATAGATTCCAATACATTCTCAATATGAGACCTGTGCTTAACAAACAGGCTCTGTTCTCGGATACTACGCAGGACTATGTCACTCCTGCGGAGCCCCGCTTTAAAGAAAAGGTTACAGTCAGATTCAGAACTGCGAAAAATAATGTTGATGCCGTATTTCTTATCTCCGGCAGCAAATCGGTTGAGATGGTAAAAACCGAGGTTGACGCGCTTTTTGATTACTATTCGTGCGTCATCACAATGGATGAAAAGATATTCGGATACTGCTTTAAGATCATAGCCGGTAAGGTTATGTGTTATTTTAATTCCCGCGGAATTTCCAAGGACGTTCAGGAATACTACAATTTCCGTCTTATCGCCGGCTTCAGAACACCCACATGGGCTAAAGGTGCGGTTATGTACCAGATTTTCGTGGACAGATTTTATAACGGCGACAAATCAAACGACGTTCTTACCAACGAGTACACATATCTTGACGGTTACAGCGAGCAGGTTACCGACTGGGAAAAATATCCCGCGCAGATGGGCGTCAGAGAGTTTTACGGCGGAGATTTGCAGGGCGTATTGGATAAGATGGATTACCTCGAGGATCTCGGTATCGATGTAATTTATTTCAATCCTCTTTTCGTATCACCCTCCAACCACAAATACGACATTCAGGACTACGATTACATTGATCCCCATATCGGCAAAATCGTGGATGATGAAGGCGAGCTCTTAAAAGACGGTCAGAAAGAAAACCGTTTCGCAACCAGATATATCAACCGCGTAACAAATAAAAAGAACCTCGAAGCGAGCAACGAACTCTTTGCAAAAGTCGTAAAAGAAGCTCATAAAAGAGGCATGAAGGTCATTCTTGACGGTGTATTCAACCACTGCGGTTCATTCAACAAATGGCTTGACAGGGAAAGAATATACGAAGAGCAGGAAGGCTACGAAAAGGGTGCATTTATTTCCGAAAAGAGCCCTTACAAGGATTATTTCAGATTCCACAAAGACGACTGCTGGCCTTACAATCCGAGCTATGACGGATGGTGGGGACACGATACACTGCCCAAGTTAAATTATGAAGGCAGCAGGGAACTGACGGATTATATCATGAAGGTCGGCCGTAAATGGGTTTCCGCTCCGTACAATGCTGACGGATGGAGACTGGATGTGGCAGCAGACCTCGGACATTCGCCCGAATTTAACCACAGATTCTGGAAAGAGTTCAGAAAATCGGTTAAGCTGGCAAATCCCAATGCTGTTATTATCGCTGAGCATTACGGATATTCGAGAGAATGGCTTCAGGGCGACGAATGGGACAGCGTCATGAACTATGATGCTTTTATGGAGCCCGTCACCTGGTTCTTAACAGGTATGCAGAAGCATTCCGACGACTACAGAGAAGATTTGCTCGGAAACGCAGAGAGTTTCTGGGGTGCTATGACGCATCACGGCACCAATTTTACGAACTCGTCTCTCCAGGTTTCCATGAACGAGTTAAGCAATCACGATCATTCGAGATTCTTAACCAGAACCAACAAAAAGGTCGGAAGACTCCACACACTCGGTTCAAAAGCAGCCGAAGAAGGCATTAACAAAGCTGTTTTCAGAGAAGCCGTTGTAATGCAGATGACATGGCCCGGCGCTCCCACGATTTACTACGGAGACGAAGCCGGAGTCTGCGGTTTCACCGATCCCGACAACAGAAGAACATATCCCTGGGGCCATGAAGACAGGGAACTCATCGAATTCCACAAGCAGATGATCAGAGTTCATAAGCTCAATACGGTTCTTTTAACAGGTTCACTCATGAACCTCGGCGAAGATTACAACTATGTGGCTTACGGCAGATTCGATAAAGAAGAGCAGATAGTCGTAGTTGTCAACAACAACGACCATGAAATCGAAAAAGAAATTTCGACATGGCGAATCGGCGTTCCGAAAAACGCTTCGATGCAGCGAATCGCTTTCACCGACCAAAACGGATTTTCGTTTAATACGGTAACCATCAAAGCGGAAGACGGAAAGATCAAGGTTAAACTTCCCGCAGAATCCGCAAGTGTATTTAAAGCAATCTTTACCGAGAACGGATTAAAGAGAACTCCTGTAAGCGATGAGAACATGGTCGACAAGGTATATCCTGAAACGACTAAAGAAGCTGACGCGGCGAAGAGCAAAGGCGAAGATAAGGCCGAAAAAACCAGGAAGGCTGATAGTGCAGAGCTCATAAAAGAAGAAAAGCAGGATAAAAAGAGCAGCGAAAAGGCTGAAGATACAAAAGCTGAAGGCACAAAGAAAGATAACGCCAAGGCTGAAGGCTCTAAAGAAGGTGCTAAAGTTGAAGGCGCAAAATCTGAAGGTAAAGCTGAATCTGCAAAATCTGACAGTGTGAAAGATAGTGCTAAAACCGACAGTAAAGCTGAAGGTGCTAAATCTGACAGCAAATCAGAAAGTTCAAAATTTGACGCCAAGCAGGACGGAGCAAAATCAGAAGGTTCCAAATCAGACAGCAAAGCCGAAGGTGCGAAAGCTGATAATAAAGCCGAAGGATCCAAACCAGACGCTAAAGCCGAAGGTGCAAAAACTGATGCCAAGCAGGATAACGCCAAGGCAGAAGCAAAGTCTGAAAGCAAATCGGACAGTGCAAAAGCAGAAGCCAAATCAGACAGCAAAGCTGATGCCTCAAAAGCCGATTCTGACAAGAAAGACGATAAGGATGCTGCCAAGGATAAATCCGAAAAGAAATCCGATGATTCAAAGGATAAGGCAGCAGCCAAGGATGCTGTAAAAGCAGAGCCTGACGCTAAGAAAGAAAAGGCTGACAACAAAGAAAAAGCCGTAAAGGCAGAGCCGGAAGAAAACAAACAACCCAAGAAATCCGCATGGGAAGTTGCAGAGGAAGTTTTGGGTAAACCCGAGGACAACAAGAAGAGCTGGTTCCCGTTCTTCAAGTAGTATTTAGGAGTAAGAATGATTACAAAACAGGTTATCAAAACCAGTATTGAAGAATTAAAAGAAGTTTCCAAGACCGATTTTTTCGTAGTTGACGGTCAGGGTCTTTTAATGGCTGCAACAAGCAAGGAAACGCCGAACACCGAGGCCATGATTGAGTTTTTCTCGTCCAAGGCAGACAGCCAGATAATCGGCGATGTGACTTTGTTCAAGATTAAAGACGAGGACGAACCGGTTTTCGTGCTTGCGGCAAAGGGCAATCCTGCAGACACCTACATTTACGGAAAAATCTGCACCAACGAACTGACACATCTTCTGGTTGCCTACAGAGAGCAGTTTGACACCACGATTTATTTCCAGAATCTTTTACTGGACAATCTTTTATCAGTGGATATTTACAACCGCGCAAGGAAGTTAGGCATCTCCCACAATGCTAAAAGAATCGTGTATGTGGTTGAGGTTTCCAGAGAAAAATCACCCGAAGCAATGCAGGCTTTAAAGAGCGCATTTGCCGAGGAAGGCGATTTTACGGTCAGTGTGGATGATAAAAACATCATTCTTATTCACACACTCGGCGAGGACGAAGACCTCGACAATATCGAAGATATGGCAAAGTGCGTGGAAGAGATTTTAAATACCGAAGTCATGATAAAGACCAGAGTGGCTTACGGAGCGGTGGTTGAAGACTTACGTCTTTTATCACAGTCATACAAAGAAGCCAAAATGGCACTTGATGTCGGAGCCATCTTTTATTCCGAAAAGACCATCATGGCTTACAATTCGCTCGGCATAGGAAGACTCATTTATCAGCTTCCGGTTAATCTCTGCAAGATATTTGTGGATGAGGTATTCGGCGACGAACTGCCTGAAGAAGTGGACGAAGAAGTTATCAGTACCGTAAATGCATTCCTTGATAACAACTTCAATGTTTCGGAAACCGCAAGAAAGTTATATATCCACAGAAATACTTTGGGATACAGAATAGAAAAATTAAAACAGTCCACGGGACTTGATGTAAGGGAATTTAACGACGCATTAACCTTCAGAATTGCTCTGATGGTCGTTAATTACGTTAAGTTTGTGGAGGAAAATCAAAAGATTTAAGCGATACCGCGAAGAGAAGCATTTACTCCGAGAGAAATAAGCATATCGCGGATGCCTTTCAGTTCTTCGTTAGTGTAAGGCGTAAAAACTGTAGGGAATGAAGCCTTAAAATCGTCATCCATCATATGCGCAAGCAGTGTTTCGGAAGGACGATAAGACTGAAGATAATAAGCCGAACAGCCTTTTATCCATTCAGCGATAGCGCGAAATTCTTTTTCGGAATGAAGTTCTCTTAAGACAGTGGTTCTGAATTCGTATTCGATACCCGAATTCATCAAAAGATTTACGGATTCCTCAATTACGGAAAGATCCATTGATTTAAGGCCGCATGCATAAGGATAGCCTTCTTTGGAAGACTTGATATCCATGGCGATGTAGTCAACAAGGGAATTGTCGATAAGAGTTTTAAGAATATCCGGTCTGGTGCCGTTTGAATCAAGTTTTACGAGTAAGTCGCGCTCCTTGATTTTTTTAATAAAATCAACGAGATCCGCATTTACGGTAGGCTCACCGCCGGTAATTGCGACACCCTCAAGACGGTTTTTACGACTTTCAAGAAAAGCAAAGAAGTCTTCTTCGGGGATTCCGGGTTCAGAATCGGGAAAAAGAACCAGCTCTCCGTTATGACAGAAAGGACATCTGAAATTGCAGTGACCGGTAAAAACGGTACATGCAAGATGGCCCGGGAAATCAAGAAGTGTAGTTTTGCTTAATCCGTGAATTTTCATAAAAACCTCCTGGGACATTATAGCACAGAAAAATAAAAAATTATATAAAAGGGGAATGGGAAATGGCAGATTTGAAAAAACTTATGCTGGATGAAATCAGAAAGAATTCTCACATCCAGTCGTCTTACATTGATGAGACGGAAGAACTGATTGACACGGGGCTTGAAAAAAACGAGGATAACCTCAATGCGGTTGCTCTTGCGTACCTTGATGAAAAGGGATACAGAAGAATAGCCGAGAACGTGGATATCACCAAGAAGAAAATTCTTGAATTATCCGAAGGTTATGACACTCTGATTGTTAAGAAAAACAAAGTTGTTGAAATGGATATTTTCGAAAAAGCATCTGTTGCAGAGTTAAGAGATGCTCTTGAAGTATGTCTCGTCAACACGACTTCGGAGATTCATACCAATCTTAAAAGACTCGCAGACAATCTTTATGATTACAAGGTTGAATGCGTTGATTCAATCAAACTTGAAAAAGACAGACCGAGAAAAGGGCGTCTAGGCGAAGAAGAATTTGAATCCTTCGAAGAAACGCTTAACAGATATGCACGTAAGGGATATGAAATCCACAAGATTTTTCCCGAACCTAAGGGAAGCAAGATTATTCTTGTATTCAGAAAAGATTTAGTACAGTAGGAGACAGGGGCTCTTTGCAGCCCTTGTCGTTTTGCGATTAATGAGATTTGATTACAACCACGAAAAGTTCATGAAGAAGGCCATGCTTCAGGCTAAAAAAGCCGCATCGATAGGAGAAGTTCCCATCGGATGCGTGATTGTGAAGGATGGTGAGATTATAGCGCGAGGATATAATAAGCGTAAAAAAGACAAAAACACTTTATCTCATGCCGAGCTTACAGCCATTGACAAAGCCTGCAAAAAAACAGGCGACTGGAGGCTTGAGGACTGTGTTTTGTATGTGACGCTCGAGCCCTGTCAGATGTGCGCGGGAGCAATCGTTCAGGCCAGAATCCCCTTGGTGGTAATAGGCTGCAAGAACGAAAAAGCAGGCTGCGCAGGTTCGATACTCGATCTTTTTAACGTGGATAAATTCAATCACAAAGTAGAGAAAATCGAGGGCGTTCTCGAAGAAGAATGTTCTCACATGCTGACCGATTTTTTTAAAAGTCTCAGGCTCAGGTTAAAATCGGAGAGGGAAATCAATGAAGATTAATACCCGACTGATAATTACATTTCTTTTGTTCTTTATAGTTCCGGCTTTGCTTATGGTCGGAAGCTATCTGGTTTTGCGCAATATTTTCGGATTTCTGATTGTTGAGAAGGTTATGGTTAACGGTCAGACCGGCTATGCAATGTCAACGGAATCTCTGATTTCTGCGATAATAGTTATTTTATGCGTAATTGTTTTAACAGGTATCGTACTGGGCAACTGGCTTATGTACGGATTCATCAAACCTATCAATCAGCTTAAAAAAGCGCTTCACAATATCGAGAACGGTGATTACGATACATCCTTAATCAAACCCAAGCAGGCTGAATTCGAAGGTCTTTTCAAGGATTTCGAATCCATGAGAATTAAGCTTAAGGAAAACAGAGACCGAAGGAATCTGGCGGAAAAACAAAACAAGGAACTGATTGCAAACATTACGCACGACCTTAAAACGCCTATCACTTCCATCAGAGGTTATGTCGAAGGCATCATGGACGGCGTAGCGGATACCGACGAAAAGATGGACCGCTACATAAAGACGATTTACAACAAAGCAAACGCTTTAAATGCTCTTATCAACGAGCTTACCGGTTATTCAAAAATCGATGCGCGTGAGATTACCTACAACTTCGGACGTATTTCCGTGGACGAATATTTCGGAGACTGTGCATCGGAGATGATTTTCGATTTGCAGGAACAGGGCGTAAAATTCGTATACGACAACAGAGTCAAAAAAAGCACCGCTGTTCTGGCCGACCCCGTTCAGCTTTCAAAGGTAATCCACAATATCATTTCAAACAGCGTAAAATACAAGAGCCCCGAGCGTTCTGTTATCAGAATGCGCATAAAAGATATGGGCGAGTATATACAGGTGGATGTCAGAGATAACGGTATGGGTATCCCCAAAGAAGATACCGAAAAGATTTTTGACAGATTCTTCCGTTCGGACGTTTCGCGAAACTCCGACAAGGGCGGAAACGGTATCGGACTTTCCATCGCCAAGAAAATTATCGAAGACCACGGCGGAAGAATATGGGCCACGGTTGACGGTTCGGTCGGCTTAACCATTCATTTTACGCTCAGAAAATACACCGACGAAATCATGGCCGATTATACCAAAGAGCCGGATCAGATTAATATCGACATAGAAAATGTCGCATATGCCGAGGAAGAAGTTAAGAAAGTGCTTCCCGAAGATCTTGAGATAAAAGAAGGAGATTCCTCGGACGGCCTCACGGAAGAAAAGGTCGAAAAATACAGCGAAGTTATCAATATGCTCGGAGATTTTGAAGACGAGAACTAAACTAATCGGAAACCTTTAAACATTTGGACGAAAGAGACAGGGTGGGTTTATGAAATTACTGATTGTTGAAGACGAACTTGCGATTGCGGAACTTGAGAAAGATTATCTTGAAATGAACAACTATACCGTCGATGTTGCATTAAACGGCAAAGACGGTTTAAGAATGGCGCTTGAAGGTGACTACGATCTTGTAATCCTCGATCTGATGATTCCCGAAATCGACGGACAGACAGTCTGCAGGGAAATCAGAAAAGAAAAGGATATTCCCATCATCATCGTTTCCGCCAAAAAGGAAGACTGGGACAAAGTTCAGCTCCTCGGCATCGGCGCAGATGACTACATGACCAAGCCTTTCTCACCCAGTGAACTTGTTGCGAGAGTAAAAGCTCACCTTGCTAGATACAGCCGTCTCGTCGGCTCGGCACACAGAGGCGAGAGCGAGACCATCGAAGTTAACGGTCTTAAAATCGACAAGCTTGCACGCCGAGTATTCCTTGAAGGCGAAGAAAAATCCTTTACCGGCAAAGAGTACGATCTGCTTCTTTTCCTCGCAGAAAATCCCAACAGAGTATTCGGCAAAGAAGATCTTTTCCGCGAAATCTGGAAAGCAGAGCCCGCAGGCACAGATATTGCAACCGTTACCGTTCATATCAAGAAAATCCGTGAGAAAATCGAAAAAGATTCAGGCCACCCCATCTACATTGAGACACTTTGGGGCGTTGGATATCGTTTTAAGATGTGACATTAGCTAAATGGATATAGTTTATAAAGATTCAGACATAATAGTAGTTAATAAAGCAGCAGGAGTTCCGGTACAGACCAAGAGCATCACGCAAAAGGATCTTGAGTCGGAAATAAAAAAAATATTAGTAAGCGAAGGAATAAAGAATCCGTATCTTGCTGTTATAAACAGGCTCGATCAGCCGGTAAGCGGACTTGTGCTCTTTGCTTTAAATAAGAATGCGGCCGCAAAACTTTCGGACGACCTTGTTAAAGGCAGAATCGATAAGTTTTATAAGGCAGAGATTTTCGGAGAGTTCGAGCAAAAAGAAGGCATTCTCGAAGACATGCTTTATAAGGATGCGAAGGCGAATGTGTCTTATGTGACCGACGAAAAGAGCCCTCATTTTAAGGAAAGCAAAAAGGCGGTTCTTGAATATAAGGAAGTATCGCCCGGAAGCCTTGAGATAAAGCTTATTACGGGCAGACACCATCAGATAAGAGTCCAGCTTGCGCATGCAGGACACCCTCTTTTAGGAGATACAAAATACGGCTCGGATGAGTCTGGGGAAGAGAGTGCAAAACGGGGCATAAAAGAATTAAAGCTTAAGGCTTACAAATTACATATCAATCATCCGAGAACCGGTGAGGGAATGGAATTTCAAACCTAAAATACATTACTGAAAGGATACAAAAATGGCAAGTGAAATCAGAGACGCTTCTCTTTATGAAAGCGGAGAAAAGAAAATAGAGTGGGTAAAAAGAAACTGTGATTTGCTCAGAACTCTGGAAGGAGAATTTGAAAAGACAAAACCTTTTGCAGGCAAGAAAATCGCTCTTTCGGTTCATCTTGAAGCAAAAACGGCATATCTTTGCAAGGTTTTAAAAGCCGGCGGAGCTGATATGTATGTAACGGGCTCCAATCCCTTATCCACACAGGATGATGTTGCAGCAGCACTCGTAAAAGCAGGCATCGAAGTTCATGCATGGTATGACTGTACTGCAGAAGAATATGAAAGACATATAAGAAGCGTACTTGAAGTCGGACCTAACATCATTATCGATGACGGCGGCGATTTGGTACACATGATGCATACGGAATTTGTTGATTTAATCCCCAACGTAATTGGCGGATGCGAAGAGACAACTACAGGTATCATAAGACTTGAGGCAATGAACAAAGCCGGAGAGCTTAAGTTCCCGATGGTAAAAGTAAACAACGCAGACTGCAAGCATTTCTTTGACAACCGTTACGGTACAGGCCAGTCCGTATGGGACGGCATCAACAGAACTACAAACCTTATTGTTGCAGGTAAAATCGTGGTTGTAGCAGGCTACGGCTGGTGCGGCAAAGGAACAGCAATGAGAGCCAAGGGCCTCGGTGCGAGAGTGATCGTAACCGAAGTAGATCCCGTTAAGGCTATCGAGGCAGTAATGGACGGATTTGATGTAATGCCCATGAAGGAAGCTGCAAAGGTCGGCGATTTCTTCATTACCGTTACAGGCTGCAACAAAGTTATCGACGAAGAAGACTTCGCAGTTATCAAGGACGGCGCAATCATGTGTAATGCAGGTCATTTTGACTGCGAGATAGATATGGCATGGCTTAAGGCAAATGCCGTTGAAACAAAGGAAATGAGAAAGAACATTCAGGGCTACAAGCTTCCTACCGGCCAGTGGGTATTCGTACTTGCGGAAGGCAGACTTGTTAACCTTGCGGCAGGAGACGGACATCCTGCAGAGATTATGGATATGAGCTTTGCAATTCAGGCTCTTAGTGCCAAATACCTGGTTGAAAAGAACGGTCAGGTTGGATCAATGCTTATTGACGTTCCCAGAGAAGTTGATAATGATGTAGCAACAAGAAAGCTTAACTTCCTCGGCAAATACATCGACAAACTCACACCCGAGCAGGAAGCATATCTTAACGCAGGATTATAAAAATCATAAAAAAAATAAGAACCGGTATCCTAAAAGATATCGGTTCTTTTTTTATGTTTTATAGTGGTAAATTATTTGGCTGATTTAGCTTCTTCCTCATCATCGCCAAGACTGTCTTTTGCTTTAACAACGATTGTCTTATCGTATGAGTGGAATGCTTCTTCGATAACCTTTTCATCAGGTTTCTTGGTAAATAAGCTTACTATAGGAACGATTACAAGTCCGCCGACCATTGCAACAACGCCGGAGTTGATTGAGGACTTGAAGATGTATCCGAAGAAAGGACCGAAGTCTGCTACGGGAAGCTTTGCAAGTGTAACTACCATCTGGAAGATTGCGATACCGCAGCCCCAAACGAAGCATACTGCAGCGGAAGCCTTTGTAACTTTCTTTGAGTAGAGTGAGTAAAGGAACGGTGCAAGGAATGCTCCTGCAAGTGCGCCCCATGAAACACCCATCATCTGTGCGATGAATGTTACCGAAGGATGGGAATCCTTGATAACTGCGATAACAGCTGATATTGCGATAAAGAAGACGATGAACAGTCTCATGATGAATACCTGCTGTTTGTCGGTTAAGCCTTTTTTGAATGCGGGCTTGATAACGTCGAGTGTGAATGTTGAGCTTGATGTCAGAACAAGTGATGAAAGTGTTGACATTGAAGCTGAAAGAACAAGCACGATTACGATAGCGATAACGATGTCGGGCAATGTAGCGAGCATTGCGGGAACGATTGTATCGAATAAAGGCTTGCCTGTTGTTGCGTTGTAAACAACGCCTGCATCTGCGTAGAGTCTTCCGAAACCGCCGAGGAAGTAACATCCGCCAGCAACTACGATTGCGAAGAATGTTGAAATAACGGTTCCTTTATGAATATCTTTTTCACTCTTGATAGCGTAGAATTTGCCGACCATCTGAGGAAGGCCCCATGTACCGAGTGATGTAAGGATTACCACGAAGAGTAAAGCCAAAGGATCGGGTCCTAAGAATGAGGAATAAGCTCCTGCCCAGCCTGCATCGCCTTCAATGGTTGAAAGGGTTTTCATGGCTGCTACAAGACCGCCGTTCTGAACGAGTACGGAGATGATAACTGCCGAAATACCGAACAACATGATGATACCCTGAATGAAGTCGTTGATGGCTGTTGCCATGTATCCGCCGAAGATTACGTATACACCGGTTAAAACTGCCATTACAAGGATTACAACCCAGTAAGGAATTTCAAATACAAGACCGAAGAGGCTTGAAAGACCGTTGTAAAGTGATGCTGTATAAGGAATTAAGAAAATGAATACGATAATTGATGCAACGATTTTAAGAGTTTTGGAACCGAATCTTTTTCCGAAGAAATCGGGCATTGTCTTTGCATCAAAATGCTGTGTCATGACACGTGTTCTTCTGCCTAAGATGTTCCATGCAAGCAGCGAACCGATAAATGCATTTCCTAAGCCGGCCCATGTACTTGATAAACCGAAGTTCCATCCGAACTGTCCTGCATATCCGACAAAGATTACAGCTGAGAAGTAAGATGTACCGAATGCAAATGCCGTAAGCCAGGGACCTACGCTTCTGCCGCCGAGTACGAATCCGTTAACGTCGGTTGCTCTGCGTCTGGAATATACGCCCACACCGATCATCAGTGCAAAGAAGCATACCAGAAGTACTACTGTAAGTATTTTCATAAAATCCATAAAAATCTCCTTTTGCCTGTCTTCTTATATATAGAAGGTTTGGCAAT
Organism: Lachnospiraceae bacterium; assembly: GCA_017962225.1. Taxonomy (GTDB): domain Bacteria; phylum Bacillota; class Clostridia; order Lachnospirales; family Lachnospiraceae; genus UBA3766. The sequence continues at coordinate 5,217 of JAGCVT010000066.1, read as the reverse complement.
TATTTTGAACGCTTTAGCGCTTTAAAGTTTAACACTTTGTGGTACTAAATTATCATAGTTTTTATACAATGTCAACAAGAATAAATAAAAACCTTTATTTTTCTTATATTTTGTTTGACAAACGAAAATTTCAATGATAAGGTGTATTGAAACTATTAATCTGATAACTGAAGTTAACGGAAAGGTGCGGAAATGAAGAAGTTTAAGGATTTTTTGAAAGAATTTTTTATTGATGGTTTAAGCGGAATGGCAACAGGACTTTTTGCCACTCTGATTATCGGAACCATTATTTTACAGATTGGAACAGTTATTCCGGGTAAAATCGGAACGTATGTTACACTCGTCGGAAAAGTAGCCCAGATGCTTACGGGCGCCGGCATAGGAAGCGGTGTAGCAATTAAGTTAAAAGCTAAACCTCTTACGGTTTTATCGGCAGCAGTTTCAGGTATGCTCGGTGCATTTGCATCACAGATTATCGCAGGCACAATTCTTGTTGAAGGAAAGATGACTCTTTCCGGCCCCGGCGAACCCCTCGGTGCATTCCTTGCTGCAATCGCTGCAGTATATTTAGGAAAAGTTGTTGCAGGCAAAACAAAACTCGATATTCTTGTTACGCCTCTTTGTCTTATTACAGTAGGTGCAACAGTCGGACTTATCCTCGGACCTCCCATCTCAAAGTTTATGACTCTTGTAGGCGATATGATCAGATTCGGTACAGAACAGGCTCCCTTCCTTATGGGAATTATCGTTTCTGTCCTTATGGGTATTGCTCTTACGCTTCCCATCAGTTCGGCAGCAATCGGCGTTATCCTCGGGCTCTCGGGTATCGCAGCAGGCGCCGCAACAGTCGGATGCTGTGCCAACATGGTAGGCTTTGCGGTAGCAAGCTTTAAAGATAATAAATGGAACGGTCTTTTTGCACAGGGCTTGGGAACCAGTATGCTTCAGATGCCCAACATCGTAAAAAAACCAATCATATGGCTGCCCGCCATTATATCCAGTGCCATCATCGGACCGATTTCAACCATGGTTTTCCACTTCGAAAACAATGCAACCGGTTCAGGTATGGGTACAGCAGGTCTGGTAGGACCCATAAATGCATTCCAGGTTATGACGGCAAACGGAACACCCGCATGGCTTGTACTTGGTGAGATTGCACTTTTATGCTTCATTCTTCCCGGAGTTTTGTCATGGCTCATTTCTGTTTTAATGAGAAAACTCGGTGCCATAAAAGACGGAGATATGAAACTTAACTAAATTTAATAAGGATAAAAAATAGACTTCGGGAGTATTTTCCGAAGTCTTTTTTATGCTAAAATAAAAAACTGTATGAAAAGTAAAAGCCAAGAAGCATTAGAATTTTATATAAAGGTTTTTAAATTAGCACTTCCGATTGCTTTGCAGAGCCTTATCACCATCGGAGTAAATATGCTCGATACCATGATGGTGGGAAGTCTTGGCGACAATTCGCTTTCTGCAACTTCGCTTGCCAATTCTTTTATCAGTGTTTTCCAGATACTTTGCATGGGTCTTGGAATGGGAGCATCGGTTCTCGTTTCAAGGTACTGGGGCATTAAAAAGGTCGCAAAGGACGAAAAAGAAGCGGGCGATGCAACGAGAGCCCTAAAGCAGACGGTCTGTCTGGTGTTAAGACTTAACATTATTCTCGCGACACTTTTTGCGCTGGCAACATTCTTTATTCCGGGCCTTATCATGAGAACCTACACTGATAAGAGCCAGATAATTGATCTCGGTGTTACGTATTTTAAGTTTTCGGTTTTAACTTACTTCTTCGTAGGATTATCTCTTGTGGTGACAATTGTTCTTCGAAGTGTCGGACAGGTAATGTTTCCTCTTATGGTTTCCATCGGAGCATTCTTTGTTAACCTTGCGATGAACTATACTTTTATCTTCGGTAAATTCGGAGCCCCGAGACTCGAAGTCGCAGGTGCGGCACTCGGTACGCTGATTGCAAGAATATTTGAATTTACATTAATCCTCGGATATCTTTTTATGATTGATACAAAGATCGGGTTCAGGATAAAAGACATGATTATGAAGACGGGCTCCCTTTTCTGGGAATATGTCCGCATCAGTATCCCCGTACTTATCAGTGACGGTATTTTAGCGCTCGGAACCAATGCCGTTGCAATGGTAATAGGACATCTCGGCGAGACCTTTACGGCCGCGAATGCGATAACAAGTGTAACGCAGCAGCTCAGTAACGTAGTTATTTCGGGCGTCAGTCAGGCCGGCGCAATAGTTACGGGTATTACGCTTGGCGAGGGAGATAAGGAAAAGACGATGAAGCAGGGCTACCGCTTTTTCGGGCTCGGACTTTTCCTCGGAACGCTGTCCGCGATATTCATCTTTGTTTTCAGTGATCTGATTATAGGATTTTATGATAATGTCAGTCCCGAAACGGCGCAGATTGCCAAACAGCTTATGAACGCAATCTGCCTCATAGTTGTTTTCCAGGGAACAAACAGTATCATGACCAAGGGCGTTCTTCGAGGCGGCGGCGACACAACCATGCTGATGGTGGCCGACAACATCATGCTCTGGGTACTTGCGATACCGCTCGGTATTCTCGCGGGATTTTATTTCAAACTCCCGCCTTTCTGGATTTACATATGCCTTAAATCAGACCAGATAGTTAAGACAGTATGGGCATTTTTGAGGTTAAGAAGTAAAAAGTGGATTAAGAAGATTTCAACGGAGTCGTCTAAAAAATGAAAACCAAACACTATATATACATTCTCGAATGCTCGGACAAAACGCTTTACACGGGCTATACCAACGATCTTGAAAACCGCCTAAAAGCGCATAACGAAGGGAAGGGTGCGAAGTACACCAAAAGCCGCCTGCCTGTGAAAATGGTATATTCCGAAGCTTTTGATGATAAAAAAGAAGCGATGAGCAGAGAGTGGTTTATAAAACACAGATTAACAAGAGAAGAAAAATTAGAACTCATAAAAAAAGGGAAACCGTCTTAGACGATTTCCCTTTTTGTTTATGCATGAAGTGTTTTAATCTTTTTCAGTTTTTTCAATCTTTTTATCGTTGGCTCCGACTACGAGATTGAAAACTTTTTTAATGCCGCATCTGAATACTAAAAGCATTCCGAAAACTGCGCCAAGGATTCCCTGTGCGAATTCATAAGGAAGCTTCATGATTGCGTACTCGGGAGTTGAGTAGATAAATGCTTTTCCGAATGTATATCCTGCAACCATTATAAGAACGCCGATTGAAACTCCGATACCTGCGGCAATTTTAGGGTGTTTTTTAAGTACATAGTGTGCAAAGACGGATATTACCATAGCCTGCAGACCGTGTGTAACGAGTGATACAAACATGGGCAGGGGGTAAAAAATCATGTCGCCCAGGAATGAGCCGATACCGCCCACTACAAATGCTTCCAAAGGATTTAACAAAATTGCTGCGGTACAGATTACGATATCACAGAGATATAGATGTCCTCCGGGAACGGGAACGCCGAACGAAGACATGGCTATGTTCATTGCCATGAATAAAGCTGTCAGCGTAAGTCTTATGGTTGTGAATTTAATCTGGTTTTTAGTCATTGTTTTTGTGTCCTTTCCTAGCATAGGACAAGAATAAAAAATTTTTGATATTATTAAAATAGCCAAAAACAGATAAAATTATAAGACCAGATTTGCATTTCTTTTATTTTTTAAAAGAAAAACCCTTCACATGAACTTTCTCTGTAAATTCAAAACTAAGGTCGTGAACACCCTTAAGCGGCTCATTGAATTTCCAGGTATCCTCTTGATAAACATTCCATATGACGTCTTTTTGGTAAACGAATTCTCCGATGAGATTTCCGCCCTTTGAGGGGATACCGTCATAGATTCTGAAAGTATGAGGCTCGTTTACAAGCGAAAAGATGGGAATTGTTATTTCGTCGGAACCTGTCTCGCCAAAGTCGACATCTTTAAAGCATACCAGGGATCTTTCGTCTCTTGCGGTGGAAAATCCCATTTCGTTTCCTGTGGAGATTTTTCCTTCCGAATAGGTATATGCGCTTCCGTATATAAAATCATAGGGGTCGAGAAGAGCAACTCCGATGCCTTTTATGTTAAATTCGAGTTCGGAGATGATTCTGACCTTGTCACTGCCTGATTTGGATGTGCATCTTAATCTGAAATCGCCGTCTGCGACTGCTTTAATCGTTACTTCTTCGCCGCTCGGAATCAATTCTGCGATTTTGACGGGGAAGCCCTTGTCTGAAACCGCTTCGAAAGAGATGTTTTTATCCGTGGCATTCTCGGGATAGATTTTAACCTTCGCTTTAACTTCTCTTTTATCAGCCGTTAAGTTTCTTTCGGGGGCGATTATTTCGAGTTTTCTGACGGGGATTTCATCGGCTTTTCCGAGACAAATTTTTCTTTGTATATTTTCCTCTAAGTATCCCTCGGCGCCCTCATCAAAAGGAGAAGTTTCTTTTATTTCGTCTGCGGGGAAGCATTTAAGGGTTTTTGATGTACCATTTAATCCTTTGGACGAAATTGAAATCGTGATATCGCCGGGTTCGCTTCCTGCTGCGATAATTGCAAGTAGTTTTCCGTTAAAAAGTCTTCTGGATACGCCCTTGTAGCTGTCGCGGTCGGTGCTGTCGCCGTTATCTAATCCGACGAGTCGTCCGCATCCTTTTACGATTACATCAACTCTGTCCGATGCGTTTTCCACGGGATTTCCGGACTCGTCAAGCGCACTGATTTCGGCGAAAATAAGATCGTCTGAGCCTGCTTTTATGCTGTCTTTGTTTACGCTAAGCTTAAGGGAAGCACTGTCCTTAAAAGATTTTCTTTCGGTCTTTGCGCTTATATTGCCTTCTTTGTCGTAAGCGACGGCTTCAAGCACGCCTTCTTTGTAAGGAAGGCGGTAATCGGCGATTATATGAAGTCCCGAGCCCGGAGCATGTGTAAGTGTCTGTTTTCCGAGACTTTCTCCGTTAAAGAAAAGCTCCACATTGTCTTCGTTTGAGCAGACTCTCACATCGATCATCTGACCCGGGTTAAAATCCCAGTAAGGGAAGATGTATACGAAAGGCTCTTTTACGGGGTCTGTCCAGGCGGACTTGAATACATGGTAATAATCCTTCGGGAAGCCTGCGGTATCGAGCATTCCGAAGTAGGAATTCTTGGTCTGATAGGGAGTGGGTTCTCCGATATAATCAAAGCCGGTCCAGAGGAA
>JAGCVT010000065.1 GCA_017962225.1 Lachnospiraceae bacterium | reverse complement strand
TAATGTATTTATCGATTATATGCTTAAGGATGCCAATGATGCGCAGCTGAAAGTTTATCTGTATCTTATCCGACACATTACAAATCATAAACCATTTGACATATCAAATATCGCTGACGAATTCAACCATACTGAAAAAGATGTAATCAGATCTTTGAAATACTGGGAGCAGAAACAGGTACTTTCTCTGGAGTTTGACGCACAGGGCACTGTAACGGGTATAGAGCTTCATAAGGTAGACGAGGATCTGGTAAATCCGAGAAACAACGTGCATATGTTTTCCGTATTGCCCGGCAATGACAAAAACAGCACTGCCGCTTCCGAGGATGCTGTACCCGAGACCAAATTTAAGGCTTCGGATTTTGTGGAACTGTCCAAGGATTCAAACTGGTCTTCCATAAAAAGTATCGCAGAAGCATATCTCGAGAGAACCTTATCTGCCACAGATCTGCAGACTCTCGCTCATTTATATAAGGATTTGGATTTTTCCACATCGGACATCGACAAGATATTGGAAAACTGCCTGACAGAAGGAAAGAAATCCATGCGTTCCATTAAAAAGGCAGCGGAAGCAAAATACCTTGAGAGAAACATCTCTCCTTCCGTAACAGCCATAATGAACGCTCTCGGAAACAAAGGTGTTCCCACATCGGATGAACTTTCATATATTAACGCCTGGCTTTCCGATATGAATCTCGAGCTTATTCTTGAAGGATGCAAGAAAGCATCGATGGCAACGACTACAAACCGCATAAAATATGCAAGCGGAATCTTCTCTAACTGGAAGAGCAAAGGCATCACCACAGTTGAGGAAATGGCCAGAGAAGAAGAAAAGTTCAGACAGAACAAAGAAGCAAAGAAACAGGTTATCGCATGCAAAGCCGGTGCCAGAAGCGTTTCTTCCACCGCTTCCGCTACGGACATGTACAGACAGTACAAACACAGCAATTACGATTTTGACGCATTAGAGCGCGAATTAAAGACGAAATAAAGGGAAACTACATTGTCTCTTAACAATACACAAATCGATTCAATAATGCAGGAATACGACAGACGCCAGATGGATCGTCACCGCCTTATTGAACAGAGAAAAAAAGAAATATACGAAGTTCTTCCTGAATACAGGGAACTCGAAAACAGAATAGCTTCCGAAAGCATTAAAGCAGGTCTTGCTTCTCTTTCCGGCGGATCCTCCGCCGACACGGAGTCTCTTAAGGAAACAATCGAAGAACTTAAGAGAAAAAAGGGTCTGCTGCTTACCGGCGCGGGTTATTCGATTAACTATCTAAACCCGCCTTATATATGTCCGGACTGTAAGGATACCGGATATATAGGCACTGAAATGTGCCATTGCTTTAAGCAGGCAAAGTTAGACGGCACTTACCAGCAGTCAAACGCAAAAATGCTTTTAAAAGAAGAAAACTTCAACAACATTTCGCACGAGTATCATACCGGCGAAGAACTGACACATTTTATCGAAGCCGAAAAGGCATCGAGAAACCTCGTGACAAATTTCGAATTTGAGCACGGAAACATCCTTTTTAAGGGAACTGCCGGCACCGGCAAATCATATCTTTCAAACTGCATCGCAAACGCTCTTATTCAGAAAGGCTACGCTGTCATTTATTTTTCGGCCGTATCTCTTTTTGAAAAAATTTCTTCATATAAGTTCGGAAAAGATAAAAATTCAATGGACAATCCTTTGCAGGACATTTATACTTGTGATTTGCTCGTTATCGACGATCTCGGTTCGGAGCTTACAAATCAGTTCGTCTGCTCGGAACTCTTTTCCATCGTAAACGAGCGTCATTTAAGAAACAAATCCACTGTAATTTCTACCAATCTTGATTACAGTGAAATCAGCCAGAGATATACCGAACGTACTTTTTCGAGAATCTACTCATATTATGATGTATACGATCTCTCGGGAAACGACATTCGTGTTTATAAAAAAAGAATTGAACAAAGAAAGTGAGGAACCTTACAATGCCCGAGAAACGTGATGAAATTCGCGATTTAAATTCAATCCCCGTTGGCTCACTGGGACTGATACCTTTGGAGAGTTGCAGAGAACTCGGCGAAAAAGTCAACAATTATCTGGTTAAATGGAGAAAAGAAAGAGAACATCAGCACAGAGACTCTCTTCCTTTCGACGGATATGAAAGAGAATCCTACATTCTTAAATCCAGAACACCCAGATTCGGCACAGGCGAAGCAAAAGGTGTTATAGATGAATCCATCAGAGGATATGACCTTTATTTCCTCGTAGATGTATGTAACTACAGTTTAACCTATAAACTGCGCGGTCAGATTAACCACATGTCTCCCGACGATCATTATCAGGATTTAAAGAGACTTATCGCAGCAGTAGGCGGAAAAGCCAGAAAAATAACGGTTATCATGCCTTTCTTATACGAGAGCAGACAGCATAAAAGAACCTCAAGAGAATCTCTTGACTGTGCATTAGCTCTTCAGGAACTTACCAACATGGGCGTTGACAATATCATTACATTTGATGCTCACGACCCCAGAGTTCAGAACGCTATACCTCTTAACGGATTTGAAACCGTTCAGCCTACATATCAGTTTATCAAGGGACTTGTAAAGAACGTTCCCGATCTCAAATTTGATGCGGATTCAATGATGTGCGTCAGCCCTGATGAAGGCGCTATGGGACGTGCAATCTACATGGCAAACGTTTTAGGCATTGATATGGGTACCTTCTACAAACGCCGCGACTACACAAAAATCGTAGACGGAAGAAACCCTATCGTAGCTCACGAATTCCTGGGAACAGATGTTGAAGGCAAAGATATTCTTGTACTCGACGATATGATTTCATCAGGCGAATCCGTACTCGAAGTTGCAATGGAATTAAAGAAGAGAAAAGCCAGAAGAATCTTTATCCTTACAACCTTCGGTCTCTTCACCGGCGGTCTTGATAAATTCGACAAGGCATACGAAGAAGGCATTATCCACAGAGTACTTACCACAAACCTTGTTTACCAGACACCTGATCTTCTTGAGAGAGACTGGTACATCAACTGCGATATGAGTAAGTACATCGCTTACATCATCGATACATTAAACCATGATGCATCAATCTCCGATCTTCTTGATCCTTCGGAGAGAATTCAGAAACTCCTCGCAAGCCGCGAGCAGTAAAAGGCAAAATAAAAAATATCCGGAATGAAACGCTTTCTACAAATTTTGTTTCATTCCGGAAAAAATAAATCTCTGCAAAAAGAAAATCGACAGGAATTTTTCCTGCCGATTTTTGTTTTATGATTTATTACTGTGTAATTACTATGTCAGGATTGGACGAAGGTTTTTTCTTGCCGGTGTTGTCTGTATGGAACAGAGCAACTGTAACAACGCCGTCTGTAGTACATATATAACAGTCTGTATCCGATTCGTGTTTTGATTTAATCTGATTCTTAATATCGGTAACCGTAAAACCTGTGTATTCCTCCAGGCTTTCCTTAAGTACACAAGGCTGATCGATAGAAGAAATGCTGACCATATCTTTGCCGTTGATATTTACCACACCGACAGTAGGTGTTTCAAACTGCTCAAGAAACGGCTGGCTTGCATCATCCTCTTTTACTCTCGCATCAACGATACTGTATGCAACTGCCGAACGAATTGTGTCTGCAAGCTGATAATCACTCGATACGTTCGATTTCTCAATAAAATGCATCAATACCGGAACCATAATTCCGATTAAAATAGCCATTATCGCAATAACGATAATAAGCTCCACCAACGAAAATCCTTTATTCTTTCTCATATAATGTCACCTGTTTTTCTAAAATCCCCACCTATCGTAACGATACCACTTCTACTTATTTTAGTCAATTTATTTCGATGAAGCACTAAAATATCGACATGAGTGATTAAAAATGACATTTAAGGGCATTTTTAGGGAATAAAAAAGTGTCGGACTCTGTGAAAGTGTCCGACACCATAACTCTAGTCTTCGTATCCGTTAGGATTGTTTTTCTGCCAGTTCCACGAATCGCGGCACATCTCTTCGATGCCTCGAGTGGCTTTCCAGCCGAGTTCCTTATAAGCCTTTTCGGGTGATGCGTAACATTCGTCGATATCGCCCGGGCGTCTGTCTTTTATGGAGTATGGAATCTTTATTCCGTTTACTTTTTCAAAGGTGTTTACAATATCAAGTACGCTGTATCCGTTGCCGGTTCCGAGGTTGTAAATCTTTGTACCCTTAAAAGAATCGATTTTTTCAAGTGCTTTCAAATGACCGATTGCAAGATCGACTACATGAAGATAATCTCTTACGCCCGTGCCGTCGTGAGTCTTGTAATCGTTTCCGAATACGCCGAGCTCTTCTCTCTTGCCGACAGCCACCTGTGTGATGTAAGGCATGAGGTTGTTCGGAATACCGTTGGGATTTTCACCGATGCGTCCCGACTCATGTGCGCCGATAGGATTGAAGTATCTTAAAAGCACCACTGTCCACTCAGGATCGGCTTTAGCCATGTCGGTAAGGATTATCTCAAGCATACGCTTTGTCATGCCGTACGGGTTCGTTATTTCGCCTGTAGGGCATTCCTCGGTGATGGGTACGAATGCAGGTGCGCCGTAAACCGTTGCGGATGATGAAAATACAATCTTCTTAACGCCGAAATCGTTCATGACCTTAAGAAGCGTCAGTGTTCCGTGAATATTGTTGTCGTAATAAAGCCAGGGCTTTGCAACACTTTCGCCCACTGCCTTAAGACCTGCGAAATGAATGCATGAATCGATTTTTTCATTTTCAAAAATCTTCTTCAACGCTTCTTCATCGCGAATGTCAGCCTCGTAAAATTTTGCTTCCCTGCCCGTAAGCTCCGCTACTCTTTCGAGACTCTTTTTACTTGAATTTGAAAGGTTGTCGATTACAACGACTTCATATCCGGCATTGAGTAATTCAAGCACGGTATGGGATCCGATGTAACCGCTGCCTCCTGTTACTAAAATTGACATGTTTTTCTCCTTTCGAAGGCCCTCTGTTTTGTTTTCAAATCCATCATAAAGGATTCCCCAGGGGAAGAGTCAATATATATTTATGCCCAGAGATTTTCGGGATAAACACCCTTTTCCTTAAGTGCTTTAACCGATGCCTGTACGAAGGGTTTGTCTTCCTTGTATGTAACACCGAACCACTTGTCTTTGGATGAAAGAACCTTAACGGTTGCTTTGTCTGCTTTAAGAAGAGTATCTACTTCAATGGGAATGAAGCACTCTGCTTTAAGAGGATTTAATGCAACCTTATTTGCAAAGAAATCGTCAAGCGCTTTGCCGAATTCTTTTATGATGCTGGGATAAAATCCCCACATATTCATGGATACGGGAGTGTCGGGAGAAATGTTTATGTAAGTCTGACCTCCGTCATCCGAGAATGCAGCACCGGTTTCTGTCTTAATAATATTGGTTTTTTCGTCTACTCCTAAAAGAAATCCGTCTTCGCTTGTAACGCAGACACCTCTTGCAACCGAACCGAACTCGGTGAGTGTATTGCCGAGTCTGTATCCTACCATTGCATATCTGTATTTCTCGTCATCGGAATGTGATACGAGATAATCGTAAATAACCTTAAAAGCTTCAACGCCGTAATAATCGTCAGCATTGATAACGGCAAAAGGTGCATCAATCACGTCACGGCATGAATAAATTGCATGAGCGGTACCCCAGGGTTTTACTCTGCCTTCGGGAACCTCAAAGCCTTCGGGAACATCGTTTAAATCCTGGAACACAAACTTAACTTCCATATGTTTTGAAACTCTGTCGCCGATAACTTCCTTGAAAGCCTGCTCGTTCTCTTTTTTGATAATGAATATTGCACGCTCAAATCCTGCACGCATTGCATCATAGAGTGAAAAATCGATGATAATATGGCCCTGCTCGTCTACCGGATCAATCTGCTTTAATCCTCCGTATCTTGAGCCCATACCTGCTGCCATAATAACTAAAATCGGTTTGTTCATAAAAATCCTCCTCCTACATAAGGCTAAAATAACTAGTAAAAATTTTAAACTTCAAAAAGTAAGTCTCCGTATGACGGAATCGGCCAGAATGCCTTATCCGTAATTCTTTCAAGCTCATCGGAATAGTATCTTGCTTCTTCCATGCGAGTCTTAACTCTGTCTCTGTATGCAAAAGCTTTTTCCTTGTTGTTTTTGATGGCTCTTACTTCTTTGATGTCTTTTTCGAGTTCGTTAATCGACTCGGAAAGTTTGTCTGAAAAATCATTAACCTTTTCTAAGATATCCTTTGCGGTCTTAACTTCTACGCCGGCCTGCTTGCCCGAGTTGTAAGCATCTGCAAGCTCATTCATGTAAGCTATTTCTGCAGGGATAATCTGTCTCTTAATCATTTCTCTTAAGCAGTTAGCTTCGATGTTGACGGTCTTTGAATAGGTTTCGTAAAGAATCTCTTTTCTTGACTCAAGCTCTGCTTTTGTGAAGATTCCGAACTTTTCAAAAAGCTTAATGCTCTTTTCTGTTGTAAGCGTATCAACCGCATCAAGCATGGTGGGAAGATTCGGAAGGCCTCTTCTTTCGGCTTCCTTAACCCACTCGGGTGAATAGTTGTTGCCGTTAAATACGATTCTCTGATGTGCGGTAACATATTCTTTTATGATGTCGTGAACCGCTTCGTCAAAGTTGTCGGAAGCTTCGATTCTGTCTGCCGCTTCGCAGAATGCTTCTGCCACGATTGTATTTAAAATGATGTTGGGATCTCCGATTGAGTCCGAAGATCCGACCATTCTGAATTCAAATTTGTTGCCCGTAAAAGCAAAAGGCGAAGTACGGTTTCTGTCGGTAGGATCGATTAAGAAATCAGGGAGTGAGGATACGCCTGTTTCAAGGTGATTGCTCTCCTTACAGTGTGTAGCCTCTCCTGTTTCAACGAGCTGTTTAACCACATCGTCAAGCTGTTCGCCGAGGAACATCGAAACAATTGCGGGAGGAGCTTCATCAGCGCCGAGACGGTAATCGTTACCTACATTTGAAGCGGACTGTCTTAAAAGATCCGCATGTGTATCAACTGCCTTCATGATACATGCAAGCACTAAGAGGAACTGAATGTTTGCATTGGGTGTATCGCCGGGATCCAAAAGATTCATTCCGTTGTCAGTGCTTAAGGACCAGTTGTTATGCTTACCCGAACCGTTGATGCCCTTGAAAGGTTTCTCATGTAAAAGACATGCCATATTGTGTCTCTCGGCTACCTTTTTCATGGTTTCCATTACAAGCTGGTTGTGGTCGGTTGCAATATTGGCGGTCTCGTAAATCGGCGCAAGTTCGTGCTGTGCGGGCGCAACTTCGTTGTGCTGCGTCTTGGCCGTAACACCGATTTTCCAGAGTTCGAGATTTAAGTCCTTCATGAATGCACCGATTCTTTCTCTGATGCATCCGTAGTAGTGGTCATCCATCTCTTGACCCTTGGCTGCGGGACAGCCGATAAGTGTTCTGCCTGTATAGATTAAGTCCTGTCTTTTAAGATATAAATCTCTGTCTACGAGGAAGTATTCCTGTTCGGGACCGACCGAAGCGATAACCTTTTTTGCTTCCGTATTGCCGAAGAGTTTAACGATTCTTAATGCCTGATCGTTGATGGCCTGCATCGAACGAAGAAGCGGAGTTTTCTTATCAAGCGCTTCGCCTTTGTATGAGCAGAATGCTGTGGGAATGCAGAGAATTGTTCCTGTTGCATCTTCTCTTAAAAATGCGGGTGATGTAATATCCCATGCGGTATATCCTCTGGCTTCGAAGGTTGCACGAAGTCCGCCCGAAGGGAAACTTGACGCATCGGGCTCGCCTTTTATGAGTTCTTTGCCCGAAAACTCCATTATCATTCTGCCTTCCTTGTCAGGATGCGAAATGAAGGAATCATGCTTTTCTGCTGTTGTCCCGGTAAGAGGCTGGAACCAGTGCGTATAATGTGTCGCTCCGTTTGCGATAGCCCAGTCTTTCATTGCATTTGCTACAATGTCGGCAGACTTTTTGGAAAGTTCGCCGCCGAAATCGGCTACATGCATTACTTCCTCAAATACCTCTTTGGGAAGCCTCTCTTTCATCTTTCCGACGGTAAAAACATTCTCGCCGAAAATCTCTTCAATGTTGATAATGTCTTTCATCTTACACTCCGTTGATTAAATAGATTTATTTGGAGTTCTTAATATGTCTCCCGCATCGGGAAGCACACTTAAGAATATTCTTAATTTCTGTTTTGAATGAGGGCAGGATTCCATGGCGTTTGCGTCCTCGTCATGAATTGCCAAAACCTTTGTCGGAATATTTCTTCCGTCAGGCTTCATTATCTCAATTTCGTCGCCTACGCAGAATTTATTTTTCTGCTCGATGTATACGGATTCACTGTCCGTTTTATCGGACATACCGAGATAAATGTATTCGTTGATGTATGTGTTGTTGTCGTATATCTGCGACTCTTCCGAAGGCTTGCCGAAATAAAAGCCTGTCGTAAACTGTCGGTATGTGCACTTTGAAATCTCGGATAAATACCAGTCCATATTTGCGCGGTATTTCTCTTCGCTTTCAAGATAATCGTCAATAGCTTTTCTGTATGTTCTCGCAACGCATGCAACATACAAAGCTGTCTTCATTCTGCCTTCGATCTTAAAAGAATCAATTCCCGCATCAATCATCTCAGGAATATGTTCTATCATGCAGAGATCCTTTGAATTGAAAATATATGTGCCTCTTTCATTTTCGAACACAGGCAGATATTCACCGGGTCTTTTTTCTTCTTCTACAGCATATTTCCATCTGCAGGGATGAGTGCATTCGCCCTGGTTCGCATCCCTTCCGGTAAAGTAATTTGATAAAAGACATCTGCCGGAATATGATATGCACATTGCTCCGTGAATAAAGCTTTCTATCTCCATGTCTTCAGGGATGTTGGCTCTGATTTCTTTTATCTCCGACAGAGACAATTCTCTTGCGCTTACCACTCTTTTGGCACCATGCTCATACCAGAATCTGTATGTAAGATAATTGGTATTGTTTGACTGTGTGGAAATATGTCTTTCAACTTCGGGACAGTATTTTTCGGCTAAAGAAAACATTCCGGGGTCTGAAATAATCAGTCCGTCGGGCTTTATTTCAGCCATTTCCTTAAAATATTCCTCTGCCTCTTTTAAGTCGTTATTATGCGCGAAAATATTGGCAGTAACATATACTTTTACATTCTTTGAATGCGCATATGCTATGCCTTCTGTCATTTCTTCTTTTGTGAAATTCTTAGCCTTTGCACGAAGAGAAAAAACATCTCCTCCGATATAAACCGCATCGGCTCCGTAATTCACCGCTGTGCGCAGTACTTCAAGACTGCCTGCGGGAATCAAAAGTTCCGGCTTTCTCATAAAATACCTATCTTTTGACACTTAAAGTTACTCCGTCTCCGGAGGATAAAATCACGCTTTCAAGCGATTCTTCATCGCGCAGTCGTAAAAGAAACTCTCGCATTCTCGCATGAATCGTTCTGTCTCTTCTTTCAACCGCATATCTTGATTCAAGGATGTCTCCCTCTTTGAAAATATTGTCCGTTACAAGCAGTGCGCCTTCGGGCATTATTCGTAAAATATCATCAAGATACGATTCGTACTGTCCTTTCGGACCGTCCAAAAAAACTAAATCATATTTTCCGTCAAGCGATTTTAATACTTCGCCCGCATCACCTTCGATAAGATTTATTTTTCCGAATTTATCGTAAAGTTTAAAATTCTCTTTTGCTTTTATCAGTCTCGGTTCGTAATTTTCGATGGTTGTTATCTTTGTCGTTTTATCCGTATATTCAGCCATCAGGAGTGATGAAAATCCGACTGCGGTACCGATTTCAAGTATATTCCCCGGTTTCTTCAAACATAACAAGAAACGAAGTAACTCCTGCGTACCTTTTCTGATAACAGGTACGTCCTGCTCCTTCGCTTCTTTTTCAAGCACCTCAAGGTATTCAGGAAATCCCTTGGAATGCGCTCTTATAAAAACTTTGGCTCTTTCTTCGTCAATTTCCATCTTCTTTGGTTTCAGTTTTATCTTCTTTTATGGTATCGTCCGCCTCATCCCAGAGGTTGGCTTCGTTCTTGGTCGGTACATAGTTCTCGTCGTCGGTATTTTCCGCATCTTCATCCGCATCCGAAGCAGCCATTACTGCCATCATTTCGTAGGGAGTCATTGCGGTACTTAATTCGTAAACACCGGGCTTTAACTGGTCTTTGTAATCCGAAAATTTAACCTGTACCATGAATAAGAAACCGCTGTCGATAAGACCTTTCTCTGCAAGAATGTCTCCGATTTCCTTATCGGACTTTCCGTCTACAATAGCCACGGTTTTGACAATTCCCGGGGCACGGTCCTTGGCTTCGTCGGCAAATATCTTAAATCCGAAATCATAGCATGCCGAAATACAGCTGTATCCGGCATAAATAATTGCGACAATAATTGCCACCCTAACCGCTATAAATAGTATTTCCTGTAATATCTTTCTGGTCATTTTTTACCTCTATTCAAACTCTATTGATGAAGTGAGTCTGAAACAAATATCCTGTACCAATTTGCAGAGAGCAACTTCCGCTTCAAGAAATTCTCTCGCCTGTTTGTTCTCGTAAATATACGCGTGATCTCTTTCGAACCAGTCCGCCTTATCGTACAGCTCGTCTGCAGATGTGTTTTTCTGAAGTTCGAATCTTTTGTTTCGATACTCTTTAACTTTCTCCCACATCTCTTCGTCTTTTTTAAGAGCTTTGAGTTTGTCTCTGTACGTTTTGTAGGTCGGAGTCTTCTTAAGATCGTCAATGTAAATTTCGGTCAGTTTGTCAAAACTTTCCATTTTTTATACCTCTGTAATAATCGGTAAAATCATAGGTTTACGCTTGGTATTCTTCCAGAAATAATCACTGAGAAAATCTCTGATAATATTCTTGCAGCGGTGTGTATCCGCAACATCCTTAGAGTTCTTAGCCTCAAGATAATCACGAAGCTGCGCCATAGCATTGCCCAAAAGTTCTTCGGATTCTTTTTCGTATACAAATCCTCTGGTAACGATTTCGGGACCCGCATATATTTCGCCCGAATAGGAATCAAGTGCAAGCACAACCACAACGATTCCGTCTTCCGCGAGCTTTTGTCTGTCTCTTAAAACAATGTTTCCGACATCTCCGACACCGAGTCCGTCCACGAATACGGGACCTGCTTCAACATTGCCTATAATCTCAGCCTTTTCGCTGTCAAGCTGCAGTACATTTCCCGATGAAAGAATGAATACGTTTTCGGAATCCATACCCAGTTCTTTTACGAGCTTTGCATGTGCCTTTAAGTGCTTGTATTCACCGTGAACGGGAATTGCATACTTGGGATTTGTAAGCGAGTAAATAAGCTTAATCTCTTCCCTGCAGGCATGTCCCGAAACATGTGTGTCTTCAAAGATTACGTCTGCGCCAAGTCTCAAAAGATCGTTGATGACCTTTGTGACAGCTTTTTCGTTGCCGGGTATAGGGTGTGATGAAAAGATAACGACATCCTTGGGAGAAATCTTAACCTTTCTGTGCGTACCCATTGCCATACGGCTAAGTGCCGCCATGCTTTCGCCCTGGCTTCCCGTGGTAATCAAAACGGTCTGCTCGGGAGGATAATCCTTAATGTTTTCTATATCGATTAATGTGTCTTCGGGAATGGTGATTCGCTCCATCTTTTTGGCAACATCAATGATGTTAACCATACTTCTTCCCTCGACTACGACTTTGCGGTTAAAACGCTGAGCGGAATTTAAAATCTGCTGCACTCTGTCTACGTTTGACGCGAAGGTTGCAACGATGATTCTTGAATCCTTATGCTCGCTGAAAATGATGTCAAATGCACGTCCGACTGTTTTTTCCGAAGGAGTAAAGCCTTCTCTTTCGGCATTGGTCGAATCGCACATTAAAGCAAGCACGCCTTTGCTTCCAAGCTCCGCAAATCTCTCGAGGTCAATTCTATCGCCGTAAACAGGCGTGTAATCAACCTTAAAATCACCCGTATGAACGATAACACCCGCGGGTGTGTGGATTGCTAGAGCAGCCGCATCTACGATGCTGTGGTTGGTCTTGATAAACTCAACTCCGAAAGGACCGATTTTTACGACATCTCCGAAATGAACGGTATGTCTTTCAACCACATCCAAAAGTTCGTGCTCTCTTAATTTGTTTTCTATCAGTCCCTGAGTAAGCGTAGTGGCAAACACCGGAACATTGATTTTCTTTAAAATGTACGGAAGAGCTCCGATATGGTCTTCGTGTCCGTGCGTGATCATAAAAGCACGAACCTTTTCCTTGTGCTCTTCAAGGTACGTAACATCCGGAATTACCAGATCGATACCGAACATATCGTCTTCCGGAAATCCGAGACCGCAGTCGATAACGATGATTTCATCGTCATATTCGATAGCGGTTATATTAACGCCGATTCGCTCCAAACCTCCGAGAGGAATGATGCGAACGCTGTTTTTATTTTTATTCAAAACTAACTCCTTATAAATTTAAAACTATTCAAACGAAATATCTTCCATAAGGCTTTCGAAAATATCTGCAAGAGCTTTTAATTCTGTATCGTCAGAAACGATCTCGTATACCGCATCCTCGTCTTCGGGTTTTGACGTGTCTTTTAGAATCAAAGCCTCGGAATCGCCGTCCTCTTCCTCGGTTACCAGAATATAATTGATACCCGATACTGTTGTCTGCTCGAGTACGTAAAATTCAACGGGATTTTCTCCATCTGCCTTAAATAATATTTTTTCCATATTTCGTACCTATTTTTCTTTTTGTGAGTCCATGTAACCCTGTAATATAATTGAAGCTGCGATTTTATCCACGAACTTCTTCCTGTCGATTCCTTTTACACCGGCTTCGGTCATAATGTCATGAGCCTCAACCGTTGATAATCTCTCGTCCCAGAATACTATCTCAAGACCTGTTCTTCGCTCAAGCGCTTCCTTGAATTCTTCGGTCTTTCTGACTCTCTCGCCTTCGCTTGAATCCATATTTAAAGGGAGCCCCAAAACAATCTTGGTCACTTTATACTCTTCGATAAGTTCTTCGATTCTCGAAAACGTCTTCCTTAATTTGTCTTCTCTTTCTCTCTCAATGATTTCAAGAGGAGACGCAATAAGCCCGGTCGGATCGGAAAGTGCGACACCAACCGTTTTGGAACCGAAGTCAAGTCCCATGAGCCTTTCGTTATTCATCGGTTTCCTCGTCCCATGCATTCGAGAAGATGTACTCAAGAAGCATCTCTTCTACGAGCTCGTCTCTCTCAACCTTCATAATAAGGCTTCTTGCACCCTTGTAGCTTGTGATATATGTAGGATCGCCGGACATAATATATCCGACAATCTGATTGACGGGATTGTAACCTTTTTCCTTAAGAGCTGTGTAAACCTCTTTTATGATATTGTTAACGGAATCTCTCTCGTCCCATCCTACGTTAAAATATTGGGTTTCTGTGGATACAGCCATTTTGTTTCCCTCCATACATTTATGTTAAAATAATTGTTTTTCCTTAAATTCTGACTTTTTATTATACCATATTATGTTAATTATTTGAAGTATATCCTTACATAAAAGGAATTCGCGACTATTTGCCCAGATTGTCGGGTCCGAAACTCTTCGGAAGCAAATCTTTTAAAAGATACTCTTCATACTCTTTTTCATTCTTAACCACAAAAATTTTAAATTTATCTTCGTCGCAAAACTCCCTCATAACCTGTCTGCAGACACCGCAGGGATATGCGTACGAATCAGCCTCCATATCCTTAACTCCACCTGAAATCGCAATCGCAACAAAATCCTTCTCGCCTTCCGAAACCGCCTTAAAAAATGCCGTTCTCTCAGCGCAGTTAGATACTCCGTAAGATGCATTCTCTATATTGCTGCCTGTAATAATTCTTCCGTCTTTGCAAAGAATCGCCGCGCCAACCGAATAATTCGAGTAAGGACAGTATGCATAATTCCTTGCTTCCATCGCAATTATCATCAGATTTTTAAGTTCTTTTTTCATTCGTTAACCCCTCCAAAAGTTTCACGCAAATCCGCCGCTTAATACAGCAAACCAAACATCCATAACGGTATTTTGTTACCTCTTCCGATTTCTACATCGTCTATAGCAAGAAAACAGTCCGGTATGTCTTTTATCTGTTCAAATGATTTATCTTTTCCTCCAACTTCAAACAGATACTTTTCATCCACTATAAAATCACCTTTACTCGGATAAAGAACTTCATGTCCCGAAGCTTTAAGCTGATTTAAAAAGAATGTTTCCCTTTTGGTTCCGACTTTAACATTTTCCGTCAGAGAATACATTATATTGGGATTGTCACAGTATATTTTATCAGGTCTGGCCATATTTTTTAAAGATGTTTTCTCAGAGGAAAGAATATTCAAAAGATTTGCTCTGTCAAGAATATAGAGCATCTTCAATCCCTGATTTCTGTCCGTTTCCAATTGAGCATAAAGTTCCGTCATCTTGGGCGTTTGCGGACAGCTTTGAGCCAAGATAAAAAGCATCTTTTTTATTTTCTGAACAGTTGAATAGTTTATATTTTCTACAGCAGGATAATCACTTTCGAGTATCTGATTTGTTATCTGCGACAATCTCTGTTCGTATCCGGCATAAACCTCTTTATAGAACGGATAATATCCTCTTGTCAGATAATCCGTAAAGTATCTGAGAATGGGCTTGTCTTTTATGATCTTTTCAGCAATCTTTTTATGATTAGAAAGAAGATCCTCTAAACCGACAGCCTTCACGTCAATTATTTTCTCAAAACATAAATACTCCCTAAAAGAAAGACCCGGGAGATTATATGTGACCTGTCTTCTTGACAAATCTCCGCTTTCATAATCAATCCTCAGCAAGGAAGAACCTGTATATACAATCTTAAGTTTCGGATATTCATCATAAAGATTCTTTATAATTATCTGCCAGTCCTTTAAATAATGGACCTCATCCAAAAAAATATGAGTTCCGCCATTCTTATAATGTATATCAGCCAGTTCGGGAAATGAATGCGTAGAAAACCAAAGATTGTCAAGCGAAACATATAATGCTTTATCGTAATCACCTTCAAAAGCAGAACGAATGTGTTGCAAAACCATTGTGGTTTTTCCACAGCCTCTTGATCCCGATATGCATATCAGTCTGTCTCTCCAATCTATCTTATCAAGCAGAAAACGCCTGGTAGTATACTCGTTTTCGCGAATTCTTCTGTTTGATATATCTAATATTTTATAATATTCCTCTATATCCAAAACAATCCACCTCTCATACAAATAGTGTTTCTAAACATTATTATATGCATAATTTTAGTGTTTGTAAACATTATTCGTGCAAAAAGCAGCTTATCATTGCTGATAAACTGCTCCGTAACAATAAATATATCTGATCTTTTAATAAACACCGTTTTCTTTAATGCCTGTAGGCACATTTCCGTTGCCGTAGTTTGCAAGCAACCACAAAGGACCGTACCATGGAATTTCAGGGCTTGAAATAGCCTTTCCGGCAGGAATAACGATTGTATATTCAACACCCTCGTATGTTACATGATATATGAACGTAATCGAAGGATGCTCCACAAGGTAGTTCATGATATCGTATGAGAGTGCAAAATCACCGCTGTATTCCACTGTCTGCGCACCACCAAGTTCGTCTGCTATGTGAAGAGCAAGCCACAAATCATCCAGCCAGTCTTTTTCGGGAATTTCAGGCTCGGGTTCTTGGGGTTTCTCAGGGTCTTCGGGTTTTTCAGGATTCTCACCGTTTCCGTCCTGAGCGGGCTTGGGCTCTTCTTTTTTCTCCCAATGAGCATAAATGGTCATATTTGCTCCGAATACCGTATCCGTTGTTATCTCAGTACCGCCTATCGCGTTTGTGTACCATCCCTTAAAATCATATCCTTCGTATGTAGGGGTGGGAAGCGAATCAAGTTTGTATTCTTCGTTGGTTCCGTTTACTTCAATATCTACAATACCGCCATTTGCTTCAAATGTGATTGTATATGTTGGAAGCGGATCCCCTGCTTCGAAGGTTTCGGTACCGTTTTCTCCACATAAACAACTCTTAAAATATTTAGCCGGTGAATTCTGAGTTGCAGGAGAAGCCATATGCTCATCCGTAGCTATTTCCTGGTCAAATACATGTTCTGTTACAGTAAGAGTTCCTTTAACGTATGTAATATCATAGCAATCGGTTACATCTTCTCCTGCTGCATTTACGATTACCGCATCGCTTGGAACGTTTTCGCTTTTTCCGGGTCCTGTCTGACTTCCTGTAACATTAATACTCTTAATACTATCATTTCCTACAAGACCATCAATTCTATATCCTTTTGACTCCAAAGTATTTCCGTCGCAATCCTTTGAAGCGTCGCTTGCAGTAATCGTGAGAGGTGTCGGATCAATTGAAAAACAAATTCCGGACACTTCTCCCTTATAGTAAGGTTGTTTGCCTACGATTTTTGCCTGATATGAACCCGCTTTTGAGCAAACCCAACCTCCACTGAAGTTTTGGCCCCCATCATTACTGAATTCAATTTGATAATTCTCCGATGGTAAAACAGAATTACTTTCAATAACTTTAACTTTTATTTTTCCTGTTATCTGAAAATATAGATTATATCCGTTGTATACAAATCTTTCCTGAGATATTTCTGAATTTATTGTACTGTCACTTATTTCATAATCTCCCACAATGAAATTCATTTTAACCATACTGTTATATTTATCAGGATTTTCATCATTCTTTAACAATATTTCTGCAGTATAATCACCAATACTTTTTATTTCGTTTACTTCTTTTTCTCCCTTATAAAACACTATTTTATATTCATCAGAATCTTTATCTATAATTGCTTTACGAACCTCATCAGACAAATCCTGTCCAGTATATACAAATTTTTTTCCATCAATATTTTCATATTTTATTACTAAAGTATTTTCGTCAAAGGCATTGTCTATTTTAGATGTACTCGGAATTATGACAGTTTTAAGATTGCTGCATAAAGCAAATGCTCCATTACCAATGCTGCCAACATTTCCTCCGAACTCTAATCTTTGAAGACTACTGCAATTATAAAACGCATTGTCACAAATGTCCCCTACATCGCCGTCAAACTTTACTCTTTCTAAATTACTACAGTTAAGAAATGCATCTGAACAAATGTTTTCTACATTTCCATTAATCTCTACGCTCTGGAGACTACTACAATTAGAGAATGCTTCCATTTCAATGTTTCCAACATTTCCATTAATTTCTATACTTTTGAGATTACTGCACTTATAAAATGCTCGATTCCCTATGTCCCCTACACCGTTGTCAAACTTTACTCTTTCTAAATTACTATGGTACGTAAATGTACCTGAGTAAATATTTTTTATATACCCTTCAAACTCTATACTTTTGACATTAATGTTATCAATACTATTAATATCACTCACTGGAATTCCTTTAATGTATTTTGGTATAACCACATTGGGATTCGTTCCCTCATAACCCGTAATTTCAATTTCGTAACCGTATAACAAATAATTAAATCCATCCGATGTTGTCTCAGCTTTCGCCCTCATCGGAAAACTGATAATCGGCAACAACGCAAACGCCATCACTACCGTCAAAATAACTGATAAAACCTTTCTGCCACTCTTTTTCATTCTTAATTCCTACCCTCCTTATTTTTTATTCTTCGTTATCTTCTTTCCGTTTATTTTTTCTAACAATTACCGTAATAATTACTCCCAAAACAAACGCAATTACCGCAACTATGACATATCCAAGCACTTCTGTCGGTAAAAGGAATGAACCGTATGCCGAATTGGTTCCGGTTACGGCATTTCCTGTAAATATGCTGATTGATAAAAACAGAATGAATGTCGAAATAACGGTTGCAGTCGAAAGTGCGCCCGTAATTCTTTTGTTTCTTTTTTCTCTTATTTTTCTGCCCCTTTTTAATATTTCATTCAGGGCTTCGTCTTTAGTATATTTCATAGGTTTTTCTCCCCTTCTATATACTTAATTGCAGTTTGCTCGGATTTTACTCACAAATTTTGAAAATTTTTTTAAATTTTTTTTAGGGATAAAAAAAGAGCGCCAACAGATAGTTGGCGCCTGAAAATTACGATTCTTTTATGAGTTCTTTTCTGCTTTTTTGTTTAGATAAAGATATCTTAACAGCCAGAAAATCACTACGAGGATAAGCGGGAATGCATATCCGATATAGGTGGAGGCTCCCGTTCTTGATACCAAAAGATTATAGAGAGCATGAACGGTCATGGCGAGCGAAAGCGCTCCGAGGATGCCCGCGAGCGAGAAGGTCTTGTAATCTTTTAGGAGGTTAAGTCCCATCGCGAGCACAACCATGGTTACAAGATGCATTACACCGACTGCTGCGCCTCTTATAAGAATGTAATAGAGGCTCTGCGATCCGCTCGAGAGAATATGACATGCGTTCTCAAAAGTCGCGAATCCTGCACCGATTCCGACAGATACGAATAAAATCTCTTCGCCCTTGGTCTCGATGATGTAGAGATAAAACATAATCGGAAGCAGTTTCATTATCTCTTCCGTAATAGGCGATATGAACACGGATGTTTCTTCCGCGCTTAAATCAAAGACATTCTGACAGAATCCGCTCATATATGCGGAAAGCAGGCAGACAACCATTCCGAGCAGGAATGTCACAACGAATTTTCTTCCGCCACCTCTTAGGAACATCAAAGCTATCACAAGAGGCACCGCTATGCAGATTAAAATATTCTCAGCGTATATCATCTTTTGATAACTCCTTTTTAAATGCAAGATACATAAGAGGCAGAACAGCTATATACATGATGTTCGCAATATTGTAAAAGATGTCACCGCTCATAAACATTAAGAGCATGGTCCAGATATGAAGTGTAAAAGATAAATATATTGCCTCACCCTGAGCAGCGTCTTCTTTTCTTAATGATTTTATTACTTTTACGAGGATAAAAATCCAGAGAATATACATTACCGGATAACAGCTTATCTCAACTATCGGTCTGACAGTATCATTCAGCGTGATTGCAACCGCTTCTCCGACGAGAATAACTGTGCTCAAAACTGCTGCTATGATAATCTCTGTGTTCTTTACTGCTTTGGTTTTAAAAACTCCCTTAATCAACAGATACAGGAAATAAATATAAGGCAGACCGAATAAAATATTTTTAACCCATTCGTCCGCCCACATAATCCAAAGCGCTATATTAATTCCGATAAAAACTATCGAAAAAATAAGTGCACCGATTTTTATTTTTCTTTCTTTGCCAAGTGTCGTCTCAAGTACGGCGCAAAGCAAAAGAATCATGGATGCTTCGGCGATTTCGTTGGCCGCAAAAGGCATTCTCGTATCGGGAATTAAAAAATTATAAGCAAAGTAATAAACTTCACTCATAAAATAACTGACCATTGCAAACGTAAAAAAGACGGAAAGAACTTTGTTCTTCTTTTCCGTCAGTTTTTTTACCGACAAAATGATTATTGAAACGGTAACGATTAACGATAATATCGATATTATATTTCCAAATACGGTTTCAAAACTCATTTGTTCTCCGGTTTTTATGGCTGGTCAGCCTTATTGATTTTATCAGATTGCTCTGTGTTTTTCTTTTCCTTAAATTTGTCCCGTCTTGTTTCTCTAAGATGGAGACATAAAAGTGTTAAGGATATTCCGAGTAAAAATGCGGCTATCCCGACTATGACATATCCCATGAATATCCCATCCTTTCCAAAGTATCCTTAAGAGCCGTTTTACCTCTTGCAGTCAGATTGTAAATCTGCTTGACATTCTTTTTCATAATACGGCTAATCTCAGGAGGCTTTAAGCCTTCAAAATACATCAGATATATTACCTGTCTTGTATCCGAATCAAGGCTCTCAAGTGCCGAATAAAGCTCCTGGTTTCGCTCTTCTTTTATGAGCGATTCTTCGGGAGAAGCATCGGTATTTCCGTCTGAGAGTTCTTCAGAATTCATCTCGTCGTCTTTGGGAAGCTGAAACATTGTTTTGTGTTTCCTTAGAAACATTTTCGCACGGTTTTTCGCTATCGCGTAAAGCCATGTCTTAAAGCCTGCTTCCTCTTTTTCCTTGTACCTGACGATTCTTGATGAAAGGATTGCAAAAGTATCCATCATCAGTTCTTCCGCATCATCGATGTTTCCGACAATTCCGTTTAGAAAAAGAATTAAGGAGTCGCGGTATTTCTCGTATATCCTGCGAAAGGCTTCGGTATCGTTCTCTTTTACATATCTGATATAAAGTTGTCCGTCTGTTTCGGGCATAACTTTCTCCGCCTTATCTCTTGGTATATCTTGAATTGCGAATCTTGTATATGGCAATCGTTACAACAGATCCGAATAAAAATGTCGCTAACGCTTCCACAACGTACTGAATGGAATCGTTGTTAAGTACAAATGAACCGTAAGCCGAATATGTTCCCGCAGCTCCGCCTCCAAAAATACTGACTGCAATTACAAGAATAAATGCCGACAAAGCGGTCGCAGAAGACAAAATGACTGTGTTTCTTTTATCATGTTTCTTTTTAATTATTTTGCCTCGTTTCATGATTTCATCCAAGGCTTCATCTTTGGAATATTTCATATCTTTTCTCCCAACACTACTTCATCCGTGAGCATTTTAAAAAGTTTAACTTTGACTGTCCGTCCGATATCTTTGTTTAAGGCTTCGTCTTCCTTAAGTGCCACCATTATGTACTCGGGCGTGTGGCCGACGTAGTAATTTTCACCGTTAACGGTTTTGATTTCCTCGACGATTATATTGTCCGTATCGCCTAATTTGCTTTCCCTGTATTCTCTCGAAAGTTTTGCGTCAAGTTCAAGGAGTTTTGATACTCTCTCCTTTTTCTCATTCATGGTTAGCTGCGCAGGCATTCTGTCTGCTACCGTGCCTTTTCTTCTTGAATAAGGGAATATATGTGTTTCAAAGAATTTAATCTTCGTTAAGTATTTGTAAGTCTCTTCGAATTCTTCGTCCGTCTCGCCCGGGAAACCTACTATAACGTCTGTTGTTAATGCACAGCCGGGGAAATACTCTCGTAAAAGAACCGTTTTCTCATAAAACTGCTCAGTGTTATAATGTCTGTTCATGCGCTTAAGTACGCTGTCACATCCTGACTGAAGCGATATATGAAAATGCGGGCAAAGTTTTGATATCTTACTTAACTTCGCAACAAAATCTTCGGAGAGAATCATCGGCTCAAATGAACCGATTCTTATTCTGTCGATGCCTTCAATTTCGTTTATGTCTTTTAGGAGCTCTATTAAATAATCGACATTACCGGTGTAGTCCAGAGAGGTTTTTCCGTCTTTTAGGAAGTCTTTTCCGTAAGACGAGAGGTGAATTCCGGTGATAACCACTTCTCTATAGCCGTTAGCGGCTATTTCTTCAATCTCTCTGACCACATCCTCGGGTTTTCTTGATCTTAAATTGCCTCTGACATAAGGAATAATGCAGTAGGTACAGTATCTGTCGCAGCCGTCCTGAATTTTTACAAAAACTCGCGAATGCTCTTCGCTTTTATTGATTTTTAACTCTTCGTAATCGCAGTGGTGA
This sequence comes from Lachnospiraceae bacterium, assembly GCA_017962225.1. GTDB lineage: Bacteria > Bacillota > Clostridia > Lachnospirales > Lachnospiraceae > UBA3766. Next base: position 416 of record JAGCVT010000065.1, on the reverse strand, counting down.
ATGTCGGTGACGGTAGTTCCCTCTAAATCTTTGCTGACTGATTTTTGATTTAAATATTCTTCGACAATCTCAAACAAATCCTTCTTTTTGTTGTTTCCAACAATCAGATCGATAGCTTCATCCTTGGCCACTTCTTCGGGATTGGCCTGTACGAAACAGCCCACCGCAACCACTACTGAATCAGGATTTTGTTTTTTGGCTTTATGTAACATTTGACGACTTTTTCGGTCTGCAATGTTTGTTACGGAGCATGTATTTACCACATAAATGTCACTTTTTTGTTCAAAGTCGACAATTTTGTATCCTTTTTGGGCACATTTTTGTGCCATTGCATCCGTTTCGTATGAATTGACCTTACAGCCAAGGTTATGAAATGCTATAGTTCTCATTTTTTGACCCTTTATTTTCGGCATTTT
>JAGCVT010000064.1 GCA_017962225.1 Lachnospiraceae bacterium | reverse complement strand
GGCGGCAGGAACAAAAGAAATCTTCTTCAATGTGTTCGAGGGATTGGTAAAACCTGATAGTGACGGAAATATCGTGCCTGCAGTAGCTGAGAGTGTAGAAGTATCAGAGGACAAACTAAGTTACACATTTAAGTTAAGAAAAGGAATCAAATTCCACGACGGCAAAGCAGTTACGATTGAAGATCTGGAATATTCAATCAACAAATTTGCCGGACGAGACGGAAGCGATAACGCACCTGTCAGTTCGGCTTTTTCAAATATCTCGGAAGTTAATATAATTTCCGATGATTCCGTTGAGATTAAACTTGCTTCTCCGGATCCTGCATTTCTTTCATATTTGGCAAGCGTTGAAGCTGCTATTATCCCTAAAGGAAATGCAACACCCGATACCGTGGCAATCGGTACGGGTCCTTACAAGTATGTTTCAAGAAGTCCCCTTCAGAATGTCGTATTCGAAAGATTCGATTCATACTGGGGAGAGGGCGGAAACGTTAAGAACGTTACTTTTAAGATCTGCACCAACGCCGATACCATTGCAATGGAACTCGAAGGCGGTACAATCGATATGTGCATTCACCTTACCAAGGGTCAGAAGATGCAGCTCGATCCGCAGACCTTTACTATTTACGAAGGTACAATGAACCTTGTACAGGCTTTGTATCTTAACCATGAATTTGAGCCTTTCAACGACGTTAATGTAAGAAAGGCAATGAACTATGCAGTTGATGTGGAAGAGATTATGGATTATGTTTCCGACGGAAGCGGATCCAAGGTAGGAACCAGTATTTATCCTAACTTCGGAAAATACTTTGAAAAGGACCTTACCGAAGTCTACAATCCCAATCTTGATACTGCAAAAGAACTGATGGCAAAGAGTGCTTATCCTGACGGATTTAACATGACAATCACGGTTCCTTCAAACTATGACCAGCATGTTGATACAGCACTTGTATTAAAGAATCAGCTTGCACAGATAGGAATTAATGCCGAGATAAAAGAAGTTGACTGGGAGACCTGGCTTAACGACGTTTATTTCGGAAGAAAATACGATGCTACGGTTATCGGTGTAGATGCTGCGAACTTATCGGCAAATGCGCTTCTTTCAAGATTTACATCAGATGCATCGGATAACTTTACAAATTACAACAATGCAGCTTACGATGAAGCATTTAAGAACGCCGTAAGCAGCGCAGATGATGAAACTGCAACAAAGTATTATAAAGAATGTGCAGAAATCTTAAATTCTGACGCAGCCAATGTATATATTCAGGACCTTCCTGATTTTGTCGCATTGAACAAAAAATTTGAGGGATATTCATTCTATCCCCTTTATGTGCTCGATTTAACGAAGATTAAGGCGGTACAGTAATTAATGGGTAAATATATAATCAAAAAGTTAATCAGACTGATTATTACCCTGATTGTTACAAGTTTTGTAATATTTTTGATTTTTGAACTGGTGCCGGGCGATCCCGTATTGGATAAGCTCGGTACCAGAGCAACACCCGAACTGGTAGAGGCGTTAAGGATTCAGTACGGACTTGACGAGCCGTTTATTTTACGATATTTAAAGTTTGTAGGCGGCATATTTACACTTAATTTCGGAACTTCCTACACGTACGGCATATCGGTTGCATCGCTCCTAAAAGAGAAAATAGTAATCAATTTCTTTTTATCGTTACTGGCTCTCTTTTTTGTGGTAGTAATATCATTCCCGCTTGGCATATATGTTGCAAAGCATACAGGCGGTTTATCGGATAAAATAATCAGTCCGCTCAACCAGGCTTCAATGTCTGTTCCTTCGTTTGTTTTGGGACTCTTAATTACTTTCTTTTTCGGAATAGTATTAAGGTGGTTTAAGCCGGGCGGATATGTTTCCTTTAACGCGAATTTCGGAAAATTTATTTATTTCCTAATTTTCCCTGCATTTGCGCTTGCAATACCAAAGATTGCAATGTGCATAAGGCTTTTAAAAGGCAATATACTTGAGGAAGCCGGCAAGGATTATTCGCTTACCGCATATGCAAGAGGAAACAACACTACAGGACTTTTATACAGACATGTTCTTAAAAATGCTGTAATGCCGACGATTACGTTTATCGGTATGATTGCTGCAGACATGATCTGTTCGGGCATAGTAATAGAGCAGGTTTTTTCGATACCGGGACTCGGACAGATGTTAATCAGTTCGATTTCAACCAGAGATTTTCCGGTGGTTGAAGCGGAAGTTATGATGATTGCACTGTTTATTATGCTTATAAGTTTCTTAACCGATATTATTCATGCTTTAATTGATCCGAGGGTAAGGATTTGATATAAGCCTATTTAAGGCATTGGGGTGTGCATATGGTAGTTTTCAGGGTAGATGCCAATTCTATGATCGGCAAAGGTCATATGAAAAGATGCGTCGCTATTGCAAAAGCAATCAGACTGCTGGGGGGCAGTGTGCTTTTTGTGACCAGAGAAGATTCGGATACTTCGTTAATCGAAAGTAATTTTATGGAATATGAAACTGTTCCATCGATGACGCTCGGCAGTGAAAAAGCAATCAATTGTCTGAAGTATATTATTTCCGAAAAGAACGCGAAAGTCTGCGTTGTCGACAGTTATGATGTTTCCAATACCGCATTTAATTCATTAAAGGAAGTTTGCAAGGTAATTCTTATAGAGGATTATCTTTATGAAGTTTATGATGTTGACTGCGTTATAAACTACAATTTATATGCGGACAAGATTGATTACATGTCCAAGTATAAAAGCAATACGAAGCTTCTTTTAGGTATCGAATATGCTCCTTACGGCAATGAGTTTTTAGGGTCATTTCGAGTAATTGACAGGCATGATATCGACAGCATCATGGTATATACCGGTGAACTCGATCCTCACGAACTGGCTCCCGGAATAGTAGACTCACTTTTGGACTGCATAGACGATTCGGTCAGACTTCGTGTCGTAACAAGTAAAAATGCAACTACGAGGGATATTCTTTTTAAGATGAGCAATACTTCCTCGCAGATAATCGTAGAACCGGATCTTGCAAGTTATTCGAAGCTATTAAAGAGCTGTGATGTGGCTGTTACAATAGCCGATTCGGTTTGCTATGACATATTAAGCATAAATGTACCTGCGGTTGTTTTCCAGAGTGATTACAGCCAGAATATGCTTTTAAAGAGCCTTACGAACTCAGGTCTGATGGCTTACGGCGGGGATTATGTGAATAAGAGCAATAAATTCTACGGAGACCTCGTAAACGGTGTTAAAAAGCTTACAAGCGAGGAAGAGAGAATGAAGATTCGTGCCAACATAGCCGGTCTTAAACTCGGTCAGGGTGCGAATAATCTTGCAAAAGCAATTTTGGAATATGAAAAAAATTAAACTCAACAATCAAAAGAAGGTAGGCCTCATAATAGTTTTTATTATGATTGCTTTCGTACTCTTAGGTTTTTTAAACCGCAATCCTTTTGATTTGATGAATAAAGACCTGATTTTAAAAGGTCCCTCTTTTTCCCATCTGTTCGGCTGTGACGAATTCGGAAGGGATATTTTAAAAAGAACTCAGACGGGAATGGGTATCTCGGTTGCCATTTCCGTATTTTCTGTGCTTATCGGCACTTTTTTCGGTACCTTAATCGGAGCTTTATGCGGATATTTCGGAGGCATCGTTGATGAAATCTTATCAAGTATCATCGATGTCTTATTTGCCGTTCCTTCGCTTCTTTTGGCATTAGTATTCGTTTCGTTGTTCGGAAGCGGATATTTGCAGGTGACTTTAGCTCTCGGAATTGCGATTATTCCCTCATTTGCCAAGATGATGAGATCCGAATTTAAAAAGCAGAGAGAACTTGAATACGTTAAGATGGCAAAGCTTTTAAAAATACCCACTGCCAGAATTCTTTTCGTGCACATACTTCCGAATGTAACCGAAACATTTTTAAACTGCATGTTTATAGCATTTAACAACTGCATATTAGCCGAAGCCGGACTTTCTTTTTTAGGCATCGGAGTACAGCCTCCCTTAGCTTCCATAGGAACGCTTTTATCTGACGGAGGCGGATATATAAGAAGAGCACCTTACATGGTATTCTTCCCTGCGTTAACACTTATTTTGCTGCTTTTCGGCATAGGATTATTATCAAGCGGAGAATCTTTCCATCATGCTTACAGTAAAAGATTTAAAGATTGAATTTTTTGACCACGACCTGCCGGAAGTTGCGGTAAAGGATGTGGATTTTACAATAAAAGACGGTGAAATACTCGGTATAGTCGGTGAATCGGGTTCGGGTAAAAGTATGACCGCAATGGCTATAGCAGGACTTTTAAACCGCAAGGATTTAACGAAATCAGGAGTGATTGATTTAGACGGTGTGGATATACTTAATTCTCCCAGAAGCAGAATAAGGGAGATTCAGGGTAATGAAATCGGTTTTGTTTTTCAGGATCCCTTGAATTCAATGAACCCCGTGCTTAAGGTCGGAGCTCAGGTTGAAGAAGCCATGAGAATCAGAAAAAAAGAACTCGGTCTTTCCAAGGAAGACATGAAAAAACGTGCTCTTGAAGTAATGAAAAGTGTGGGCCTTGACGATGCTGAGAGAATCTATGAATCGTACCCTCATCAGATATCCGGCGGACAGAGACAGCGTGCAATGATTGCTGCAGCGCTTGTACTTAAGCCTAAGCTTTTAATCTGCGACGAGCCCACAACGGCACTTGACGTAACGGTTCAGAAAAGAATAATAGACGTTCTTAAAGAACTCAACAAAAAGACCGGCACTTCGATTCTTTTTATCTCACACGATTTATCGGTTATAAAAGCATTGTGCGACAGAGTCGTCGTAATGAAGGACGGTCTTGTAGTTGAAGAAGGAAGCGTAAAAGAGATATTCGAAAACCCTTCGAAAGAATATACGAAACAGTTGATTTTTTAATATGTCAGAAAAAGTTTGTGAAGTAAAAAATTTAACATATATATACCCGAAGTCCGATAAGGGCGTAAAAGATATAAGCCTTTATGTGAATAAGGGCAGCATAGTGGGTCTTTTAGGAGAGAGCGGATGCGGAAAATCCACTCTGGCCAAGTGCATTTCCGGGCAGATTAATCCTCAGTCCGGAGAGATCATCTGCAAAAAGATAGGCTATATTTTCCAGGATAATTATGCTTCTTTAAATCCTGCAAAAAGAGTAGGATGGCTCTTAAAAGAGACCATAAAATACGGCAATCCCGAAAAGTTTTCGGAATACGAAACGCGTATTAAAAATATCCTTGAAGACGTAGAGCTTGACGAAAGCGTGCTGGAACACTATCCCAGCGAGCTCTCGGGCGGCCAGAGACAGCGTATCGGCATTGCTATGGCTCTTTTATCAAACCCCGATATTTTAATCGCAGACGAGCCTGTTTCAGCGCTTGACGTTACCGTTCAGAAGCAGGTAATCAAGCTTATCAAAAAACTAAACGAAAGAAAGAATCTCGCAATTCTTTTTATATCGCACGACATAAAAGTGGTACGAGAGATCTGCAATTATATTTATATCCTAAAAGACGGAGAACTTATTGAAGAAGGAGACAGTGAAAAATTATTTACGAATCCTTCGAGCGAATACACAAAGAACCTTTTGGACAGTTCTTATCTGGAGTAGCATATGTTTAAGAAATTTAAGCCCGACGCGGATGTAAAATCTGTATATGATATAGATTTTGATTCACTTTATAAAGAGGGCATTAGAGGAATAATATTTGATATAGACAATACTCTTGTTGCGCATGATGCACCGTGCACGGATGAGAGCGATGAACTTGTTAAAAGCCTTATTGACAAGGGCTTTAAGCTTTTTATCTTAAGCAATAACGACGAAGACCGCGTTAAGCTTTTCATTAAGAATGTTTATATCGATTATATTTATAAATCAGGCAAACCTTCATCTAAAAACTATTTTACTGCATTTGAAAAAATGGGCTTAAAGAAGGAAGAAGTGATTGCCGTGGGCGACCAGCTTTTTACCGATTGCCTCGGTGCAAAAAATGCGGGTATTAAGTTTATCAGGGTGGGCATTGTTTCTAAAAAAGAGCCGCCTCATATCAAACTTAAAAGAATACTTGAAAAACCGGTTGAGCTGTTATCTAAAATCTGATTAAAACATGTGTGGAAGCAGGGAATTAAATGATTAGAGTTGATAATATCAGCAAAAAATTCATAAGGAATATCAAAAGTGATTCTTCCAAAAAGGCCTTCGGTAAAAAAACAAAAGAGGAATTCTATGCCGTAAACGGAGTTTCTTTTGAAGCAAAAGAAGGTGAAATACTCGGCATTTTAGGGCCCAACGGAGCGGGTAAAACCACGCTTCTAAGGATGCTTGCGTCTTTAATGACACCGAATGACGGAGAAGTTGAAATATATAAAGCCGACGGGACTCTTATAGAAGATCCGGTCGACAAGAAAAAATACATCGGTTATCTTTCGGGCAACACAAAGCTTTACAACCGTTTTTCGACCAGAGAAATGCTTAAAATCCTTGCTAACGTATACGGTATGAGCGGGGAAGAAACAAATAAAAGAATCGGTTTTATCGAGGAAGTTCTCGAAATGCAGAATTTCATCGATAACAGAATAGAAAAACTTTCAACGGGCCAGACACAGAGGGCAAATATTGCAAGATGTCTGATTCATTCGCCCGAAATCTATATTTTCGACGAGCCCACTTTGGGTCTTGACGTAATCAGTTCCGACGCAATCGTCAATTTCATGAAAAAGGAAAAAGAAAACGGCAAGACAGTGCTTTATTCCACACACTATATGGAAGAAGCGCAGTATCTCTGTGACCATATTTTTATGATTTACAAGGGAAAGAGAATTGCATACGGAACTCCCGCAGAGCTTATGGAAGCAACAGGAACGGATAACCTTCGAGATACATTCAAGGCACTTGTAAACAAGGAGGGCGGAAGCGATGAATAGAAAAATCATTTTTACCCTTCTTAAAAAAGAACTGACGGATATTTTCAGAGATACGAAGACTATTATCATCATGGTTATCGTACCGCTTATTTTATATCCTCTTGTATTTTTAGGCTCCATGCTTTTGACATCGAGTCTTTTAAGAGAGTCCACCGTTAAAACATATAATGTTGCAATTGTAAGCTCTACTAAGGAGACTACGGAGAATATACGCTTGCTGCTTGGCGAAGCACTTAAAAATCATGAATATCATTTCCACGTTGAAGAAATAAATGCTTCGGAAAATTATGAAAGATTCATAAGAGACGGTAAATACGATGTCGTAATTTCTCCCCAAAATACGGAGAACGAATATCCGAATATTATTATCTACAGCCTGACTTCGTCTAACAAATCCAGCACAGCCCGTTCAATGGTGGATGTGGTATTTTCCGATTACAGCGATAAGATAATCGAAGATCGTCTGAAAGACGCAGTGGATGATTACGAAACCCTGAAAGAAGAGCCTTTTAAAATCGTAAAAGAAGATTATTCGAGCAAGGAAGAAACCACAGGAATGATGATCGGATACATCATGCCTTTTATGATGATAATAAGCGTGCTTATGGGCGCATTTACCGTAGCCATAGATATTTCCGTGGGTGAAAAGGAAAGGGGCACTTTAGAGACGCTTATAACGCTTCCGATAAGCAACACGCAGATGATGATTTCAAAATTCATTGCGGTTACGATTTTTGCTTTATTTTCCGTAGCGATTAACATTTTGTCGTTCGCGCTGATGGGAATCTTTGTGTTTAACTCGATGTCATTTGCGGAGACCTTTGTCGGAGATTTTAAGTTCACGCAGTTTATACCGTCGATTCTTTTGATGATTGTGCTGCTTGTTCTTTTTACGATGTTTGTTTCAAGTGTATGTCTCTGCGTCGATTTTATGGCAAAGAGTGTAAAAGAAGCCAACAACCTTACCACACCCTTAATGTTAATTCTTATGACCGGCGCGGGAATGGCGGTATTGCCGGGCGTTAAGCTAAATATCGGTCTGGCACTGGTTCCGATATTAAACGTATCCCTGCTTATAAAAGAACTGTTTATGCTTAATTTTGACATATCGCTTATAGCGGCTGTTTTTGCGTCCACGCTTATCCATACAACCGTTGCGATTTATATAATGACCAGGGTGTTTTCTTCGGAAAACATTCTTTTCGGAGAGGGTTTAAGAAGCGTAAGAATATTCGAAAAAAGAGCCAATATGCCGAAGGATCAGATACCGGGAGTCGGAGATATCGTAATGGTATTCGCACTTATGTTCTTAATCTCCAATTTTGCGGGCGGATTTATAGTACTTAAACTCGGCTTTGTCGGATATGCTTTTTCGCAGCTGATTATATTCCTTGTTCCTGTTCTTTATGCATGGTATATGAGAGCGGATATGAAAAATATATTCTCGCTTGAGTTACCCGGCATAAAAGAAATGGTAGGAGTGCTGTTCTTTGTAAGCGGCTCATATATATTTAACACCGTGCTTGTAGCTGTTCTTTACAATGAGTTCCCCGTAATAGCCCGTGACAACGATATGCTTTCGGGAGTTGTTTCCGGTGCAGGTTTTATTCCGGCGTTATTGGTAATCGGATTGATGCCCGCGATAGCGGAAGAGGCAGCGTTTCGAGGTTTCTTATACGGAACGCTTAAGAATAAAAGAATACCCATTCTTGCCACGATGGTTATCACGGCTGTTGTATTTGCGGCATACCATCTGAATCTTTTACAGTTTATCTATGTGACTATAATGGGTCTTATCATGTCATATATGATTTATAACTCAAAGAGCATTCTGGTTACCGCATTTTTCCATCTTTTAAACAATTCGTTCTCGGTTGTTCTTGAGTATCATACGGATTTGTTTAAGAATGTTAAGCTTCTGACAACAAGAAAATTTGAGCTAAAAGAAATAATCATGTATGCGTTAATCGGAATTGCACTGGTGGTTATCGGATTCTTTATCTCGGATAACAAAATCGGTATATTTGCAAAACGTTCAAAGAATAAAAAAGAGGGCTGATATCAGTCCTCTTTTTCGGTTAATACTTTTCTGTAATAATCATTTGTAATTATCAGTTTCGCGTAAGTCCATTTGTTCTGAATCATGGACTGTACTTCTTTGACGTATTCGTCTTCATCCACGTTAATTCCCGGATTTGG
>JAGCVT010000063.1 GCA_017962225.1 Lachnospiraceae bacterium | reverse complement strand
TCTCTTCAACCTTAGCTGCTACAACGGGAGCTGCTTCAGCTTTCTTTTCTTCAGCCTTTGCAGCTGCTGCCTTAGCGATAGGCTTAACAGTAACTGTTGTCTTTTTGATCTCTGCCATAATAAATTCTCCTTCCACACCTCAAGAGGTGTACAAATTTAACCAAATTTTTAACAAATTTACATAAAAATTGCTTTATATAAACGAAGTTTAATATATTGTATTTTTTTTGTCAAATGTTCGATTGTAATTTCTGTCATTTGGATATTTTTAGAGAAAATATCACATATTTTTTATGAGATTTGCACAAATCGCAATTTTTACTCTCTTCCGTATTCTGCTTTTACGAATTCGCGAAGCGCAACAAGCGATCTCTCAACCTTTTCAGTTTCAATGCAGTATGACATTCTGAAATATCCGGGACAGCCGAACGAATCCGAAGGAACCAGGATAAGATTGTACTTCTTTGCCTTCTCGCAGAATACTTTTGCATCTTCTTCGAGTGCCTTGGGGAAGATGTAGAAAGTTCCCGAAGGCTTTACTACTTCGAAGCCGAGACGAACAAGTTCGTTATATATAAGGTTCATATTTGTTTCATAAACCTTTAAGTCGCTTGTTAAGTCAAGGCATTCTGCAACTGCAAGCTGAATGATTGACGGAGGGCAGTTATGTCCCGTACCTCTTGAAATCTGTGTGCACATTCCGACGATGTATTCGGCATCGGTACACTTGGGATTTACAGCCACATATCCGATACGCTCTCCGGGAAGCGAAAGTGATTTTGAATATGAATAGCAGCTTAATGTATTGTCATAAAACTTTGATACGTAAGGAGCATCAGCGCCGTCGAATACTATCTCTCTGTAGGGTTCGTCGGAAATGATAAAGATATCGTGTCCGTACTCTTCCTGTTTCTTATAAAGAATATCTGCGAGCTTCTTTAAGGTCTCCGATGAACATGCTGCGCCCGAAGGGTTGTTGGGTGTGTTGATTAAAACAGCCTGAACGTCACAGGTTAACATCTCTTCAAAAGCTTCGAAGTTAATCTGGAAGTTTTCAAGGTTGGGCGGAACCACCTTAAGCACTGCTCCCGTGTCATTGATATAATGCATGTATTCGGGGAAGAAAGGAGCAAAGGTCAGCACCTTGTCGTTCGTATTGGTCACGCATCTTACGGCGTGTGCAACTGCGCCTGCGGCACCTGTAGCCATGAAGATATGGTTTGCGGTATAGTTCATGCCGAATCTCTTGTTTAATGATTCTGCGATGGCTGCTCTTACCGAAGGAATTCCGGGTGAAGGGCTGTAGCCGTGAAGCTTAATAGGGTCTGACTCCTGTAAAAGTTTAATCATGGTATCGGTAAACTCCTTAGGAGTGGGAACGGAAGGATTGCCGAGGCTGTAATCAAATACATTCTCGTAACCAATCTCTTTACCTTTTTCGGTTGCATAGGTAAACATTTCCCTAATTACCGATTTTGCATTAAGCATTTCTTTGTAATCCTGTCTAATCATTTTCTTTTTCTCCGTTTATATTAAATTTTTTTACGAGTCCCATTTGACATATGTAACAAATACATTGCCGTTATTGTCATAAAATGTTTCCGCTTCGTCCCTGCCGACCTTCATGAGGTTTCCGGTGCCTGGATTAACCCAGACATAAACCGAATCGCTGTAGCCGACGATAAGCACCGTATTGTTGTCAGCCTCGGCTATAACGGGAATATCTTTATTTAAATAATATTTGATAATCTCCGCATTGCAGTTGACAAGTTCGACTGCTCTTGAATTCGGAACGCTCTTCTCTATGATTTCCTCATATGTCATTCCACTGTTTAAATCGTTTTTGACATCGAGTGAGAAACCTTCATAATCAAGTATCTTTTCAAGACAGGCTTCCATGGAAGAAGATTCCTCATCCGCTGGAGTCATGCCGTCTATTCTCATAATCTGGTTGGTTTTGCTGTATGCTTCCTTTTTCCAGATATAATGACCGTCGCAGTCAATAACGCATCCGAACCCCTCATTTGCAGCCTTTACGGCAGGACTGATATCTTTGTAGATGCCTGCGCATTCATCGGAATTCATTACATAATAAACATCCTTGGAATCGCAGGTTAAAATCAGTTCTCTTCTGCCCTCATACATTTCGGTCTTGGGAGTTTTGAATTTTATTTTCTTGCTGTCCATCTCTTTTTTGAGAGTAACCTGGACGATTTTTTTAAGATTTTCCGTAATTACGACTTCGGAATTGTTTTTATAGGCCTTTTCCATCAGTGTATTTACAATACTGTCGGGCGGAGCACTTACAAATTCTTCGTTTTCGTCCTTTTCGTTTCTTGTAAGCGTAATCAGATTGTCGTTTATTCTGCAGCCTGTGACATATATATTAGAATATGAATAAGTTTTCAGGATTTCCTTGTATCTGTTAATAATGTTTAACTTATACATGGGAACAATCTTTTCCCTGTAAACATTCTCGGATATATCCGCATTTTTCGCATCGCCGTAGATTAAATCCTCGCCCATAAATCCCATCGGCTTAATATGCTCTCCGGCCTTCGCATCTATGTTATAATCCTTTGAACGTTCCATATCAAGGAAGGTAATCTGATTGATGCCTATGTCATCCGTCTTCGAAATCCATGCGCAGTTTCTGTATGACGGAGCCACAAAAAGATCTTCGCCTTTAAGGTTTTCTACGATTATTTCCTCGGTCTGGTCTTCGATATTAACTTTGTGGATTTTCTGATCGTAAAAGAAATAAAACTCGTTCTGATTGTTGGCATACGCGAGCTTTCCTATTTCGTTTTTAAGAATTTCGTAAGGCTTGTCGCACTCTATGAAAATCTTTTCGACCACGACATTGGTTTTCGAATTGTATTCAAAAAGATGAATGCCGCATTTTCCTTCATAGTCGCCGCGGTTAAAATATCCGTACACATAAAAGAATACATTTCCGGATTCATCGATTCTTAAAATCTTTATGTCATGCTCCGGATTGATGCATCTTGCATCGTAATTGTCCTTATCATAAAAGGAATAAGCCGTACCGAATGTGTTCTGCGCGGAATTTACCACAAAAAGCGATTTGTTGTTTACAAATGCGTATGTGTTGCCGTCCTCGCTCTCTGCATGCTCGAATTCTTCAGGCATGATTCCAAGCATCAGCGTATCGTTATATACAACGCCTTTATCTGCGAAAAGAATCGTATTCATGTATCTGTCAAAAGATAAAAGATACATTCTGTCGGATCCTTTTATAAATCTGTAATACTCGGTCACCGAATAAAGTCTTTCCTCTTCGCCGGTTAACGCCGAAACCGTGTATTCGAGTTTCATTAAAGCGTTCTTTGAATCAATTTCGCCCACAGTGCAGACAGGCTCGTCGACTCTTTTTACCTCAAGACTTCCCCAGGTAACCTGATCCATCGAACTGTGGATGTTTACATGTGAGAAATTCGTATTGTCGCCGGACGAATTGCTTTCCATGTATTTGCCGATTTCGTCCTGCGCGGTTTCCTTGTCAAACGTGCAGTCGTTGAAATAATAAACATAATCAAGCTTTTCAGAGAAGTTTAAAGTATCGTCCTCAAATATTCTCGCGTAATAATATGCTTTTCTGTCATTTTCAAGAGTAAGAATTATTTTAAGGGAGTAATCCGTCTTTTCGGAAATAATGTCTTTAAACGTAAAGGAAAGATCCATATATTCCGAAGTCTGGGTATAGGTCGTTACATCGCCTTCCTCTACAAATCTTTCCTTGTCGATGCTTCGAAGTTCATAGGAGATATTGTTTATCTTCTCTCCCATTTTGTATACGCGGACATTAAGTTTTCTGCCGGTCTGTAAAGGCGTGATGCCGTCACGGATTACGGAATAATCCATCTCCGTGGTATATCCGAACATTCTGTTAAAATCATGTCCGTTTTCCCTGACACAGATAACGGGAAGGGACGCCGGAGACATTTCCTTGGTAAGGTCCGTGTTTCCGCGGTTTAAAAGATATCCGAAAAAGAACAGCGAAGCTACAAACCACGCGGCTATAATCACGTATTTCCAGGCTTTTTGCAAAAGAAACTGCTTAATCGGAGAATTTCTGGTGCCGTTATCCTGGAGGTCAACGTGTTTAATACTATTAAATTCGTTGGCTCTTTCTTTTCTCTTTTTCATTAATTCCCGTATATGCGAAAGGTCTGCAACTTTCGTCACAGACCCAAATAATTACTTAACACTGTTCAATCTGCATATGGCTTTTTTTAGCGCAACCGCCGCTCTGTCAAGATCCGTGTCGGGATCCTTGGCCGCGATTCTTTCCTGCGCTCTCTTAAAAGCTTCCTGCGCACGGTTTTCATCAATTTCGGAAGGCCATTCGATTATTTCCGCAAGGATTATAACCGAATCGGGATTGATAACCGCAAAGCCTGCGTGCAAAGCCGCATTCTTCGGCTGTTCCTCTTCCGTAATCGTAAGTATGCCCGGTTCTATGATGACAGTCATCGGAATGTGATTTTTCAATACACCGATTTCTCCCTCGGTAGTATTGAATTCAAGCATTGATGCTTTTCCCTCATAAAACAGTCTCTCCGGGGTTATTATTTTAACATCGAAAAGATTTGAATCTTCCATCTATAAAAAACTCCGTTTATTTCTGATTCTTTTTGGCAAGTACATCGTCGATGCTGCCGGCATTTAAGAAGTAACCTTCGGGAATGTCGTCATGCTTGCCTTCAAGAATTTCCTTAAATCCTCTGATAGTCTCCGAAATGGGAACGTATTTTCCTTCGAGACCCGTGAACTGACCTGCTACGAAGAAAGGCTGTGAAAGGAATCTCTGTACCTTTCTTGCACGGGATACGAGGAGCTTGTCGTCTTCGGAAAGTTCGTCCATACCTAAGATGGCGATGATATCCTGAAGTTCTTTGTATCTCTGAAGGATTTCCTGTACGCCTCTGGCTACCTGATAATGCTCAAGACCTACGATTCTGGGATCCAGAATTCTTGAAGTTGATTCAAGAGGATCTACAGCGGGATAAATACCGAGCTCAACGATTGCTCTCGAAAGAACTGTCGTTGCATCGAGGTGAGCGAATGTTGTAGCGGGAGCAGGGTCGGTTAAGTCATCGGCAGGAACGTATACGGCCTGAACCGATGTGATGGAACCGTTCTTCGTGGAAGTGATTCTCTCCTGAAGTGCACCCATTTCTGTCTGAAGTGTGGGCTGATAACCTACGGCTGAAGGCATACGTCCGAGAAGTGCCGAAACCTCTGAACCTGCCTGCGTGAAACGGAAGATGTTGTCAATGAATAAAAGCACATCCTTTCCGCCTTTGTCACGGAAGTACTCAGCCATTGTAAGGCCTGTAAGACCTACTCTCATTCTGGCTCCCGGCGGCTCGTTCATCTGACCGAACACCATGGTGGTTTTATCAATAACGCCCGATTCCTGCATTTCATGATACAGGTCGTTTCCTTCTCTTGTTCTCTCGCCTACACCGGTAAATACGGAATATCCGCCGTGCTCTGTAGCGATGTTACGGATAAGCTCCTGAATAAGAACCGTCTTACC
>JAGCVT010000062.1 GCA_017962225.1 Lachnospiraceae bacterium | reverse complement strand
GTACTTCTTTAAAGTTTCTTCATCTGCTTTGTATAAGTTAATGTTGGACTCTTCGGGAAGTTCGGGTTTGTTTTTGATTCCGTGAAGGCCCGCATAAATAATAAGTGCAAATGCAATGTAAGGATTTGCCGTAGGATCGGGAGAACGAAGCTCGATTCTTTTATATTCTCCTACTGCTGCAGGGATTCTTACAAGCTGTGAACGGTTTTCTTTTGACCACGAAACATAACCCGGAGCTTTGTTTTCTCCGAATCTGTCATATGAACTTTCGGTAGGATTTAAGAATGCAGTCATTTCAACCGCTTTATCAAGAATACCTGCTAAAAGATTCTTCATATTTTCTTCGTTGTCGTTGGGTTTTACGGAAATATTGATATGAAATCCGTTGCCGGGCTTGCCTTTTAAGGGCTTTGCTCCGAAATCAGCCACGATACCGTTTCTGCCTGCCACTGTTTTTACAACGGTCTGGAATGTCATTGCGTTATCAGCCGCAGTCATTGCATCGGAATAACGGAAGTCGATTTCGTTCTGTCCGGGACCTTCTTCGTGATGTGAGCTCTCGGGACGAATGCCCATCTGTTCGAGAGTTAAGCACACTTCACGACGGATGTTCTCGCCTCTTTCATCGGGAGCGATATCCATGTATCCCGCATAGTCGTAAGGCTCTTTGGTAGGCTTTCCGTTTTCATCAAGATTGAAAAGATAAAATTCCTGTTCTGCACCGAAATAGAAAGTAAGCCCTTCTTTTTCAGCTTCATTTATAGCGTTTTTAAGAAGAGTTCTTGAGTCGCATTCAAAAGGTCTGCCGTCCGGATATGTAATGGTTGAATACATACGGACTACTTTGCCGTGCTCGGGTCTCCAGGGGAGAAAAGCAAGTGTTTCGGGATCGGGATGAATTAAAAGATCCGAATGTGTTTCATCACCGAAACCTGTTATGGCGGAACCGTCAAAAGCAATTCCGTATTTAAATGCTCTTGAAAGTTCTTTCGGCATAATCGAAATGTTTTTCTGTTTGCCGAAAACATCACAAAAAGCAAGACGAATGAATTTTACGTCTTCCTCTTCTACAAACTGCATTACTTCTTCTTTTGAATATCTCATACCCCTCGTCCTTTCAAAACATATATTGTTTTACGGGGCGAAGTGTTGTGCCCCGTATTATTAGTTAGCTACATACATCTGTTTATAGGGATTTTTGCTGTCGGGTGTAAGAACGGTAAATTCGGCATCGAGAATTTCTTCTGCGTTAAGGTCGAACTCTTTGCAGTATTCTTCAAGTATCGGTTTTAATTCCTCGAGGTCTTTGCCGTTAGCATGGCTTACAATGACCTGTCCCGGGAACTGAACATCTGCGCAGTCGGATCTTAAATACATTTTTCCGCCGTGCATTCCTGTGCAGGGGAAGAATCCGACAATCTTTTTATTCTTCTTATCTGCATCAAGACCGAGAACGGTAATGATTCCGCCCGCCTGGTATTCACCCAAGAAACTTCCTGCGCATCCGCCGATTACCATTACGGGAACCTTTTCCTTGTACGCCTTCATATGAATGCCGGCACGATATCCCGCATCTCCTTCGACAAAGATTTTGCCGCCTCTCATTGCATATCCGGCAGCATCTCCGATATTACCGTGAACTACTATTTTACCTGCGTTCATGGTATCGCCCACAGCATCCTGCGCATTTGCAAAAACATCAATGGTTGCACCGTTTAAATATGCACCGAGAGCATTGCCCGGAACACCTTTGATACTGATATTTTTACCGGACATTCCGGCAGCTATAAAACGCTGTCCAAGGCACCCTTCGATTTCGCATTCACTGCCTGCTTCACGGAGTTTCTCGTTTATGTCTTTATAACCCAGTTCTTTAGCATCAATCATCATTTTTATACCACACCTCCAAACTTTTTTCTACGATTTTCACTTGAAAAAGCGAAAGTCGTGGCAACTTTTTTAAGAAGTTCAAAATCCACAGTATCAAGAGGAATCTGTTCTCTGATCATGGATGTGTATATTCCGGCTCTGTCTGTTTCGCCGATTAACATGTATCCTATAAGCTTGTTGTCTTTTACGAAAAATCTCTTCAAAACGCCGTCGCGCTTCTCTTCAAAGCATTCACCATCGTAGTTGCCTGCGGTCATTATGTGAAGTCCGTAAAAGCCGATTGAGTTCATCGGAATGGCATTGCCAAATTCCTTATCACCGCCTGCCATGTTTACGCCTGCCGTAAAGCCCTGCATATAGGCATTGGGTAAAATCGCAAGGACTCTGTTTCCTTTGATGGATGAATCATAGCCTTCTGCACAGTCGCCTGCGGCATAAATGTCTTTTACGGATGTTTCCATCTTTGTGTTAACTACGATACCGCGGTTAACTTCGCCTTCGATATCTTTTATTAGCGAAATGTTTGCTCTTACACCGATTGCAAGTACGAGTACATCAAAATCAACTTCTGCGCCGCTCTTCATATAAGCTTTGTTTTTCTCAAACTTTACGGCCGAATCGGAAAGCATAAACTTAATGCCGTTTTCTTCGAGGTGCTTCTGCATTATGGCTGCGCATTCGCTGTCGAGAATACTTGATAGGATTCTGTCAGCAAGATCGCAGACTGTAATTTCTTTTACGAGGTCCTTGATGCCCTCGGCACATTTAAGACCGATAAGACCTGCACCGATTATAAGTACCTTTGAGTCGGGTGTGAGCGCATCCTTTAATGAAAGCGCATCGTCTAAAGTCATAAAAGAAAACTTCTTTTCAACCTGATCGAGTCCTTCAAAAGGAGGTACGAAAGGTGACGAACCGGTTGCCACACACACCTTGTCAAAAGGAATTTTCTCTCCTTTGTCGGTTTCGACTGTTTTACCTTCTGTGTCGATTTTTACAGCTGAGGTTCTGGGTAAAAATACACACTTTTCACTCTCATAAAAATCATCTTTTCTGTATTTCATTCTCTCGACATCGGTCTTTCCTTCGAGAAGGTAGGAAATCAGCGGTCTTGAGTAAACTTTATGGTTTTCTTTGGATATTACAGTGATTTGACCTTCCTGGTCAACGCTTCTTATTCCTTCGATACAGCCTACTGCAGCGGTACCGTTTCCGATAATACAATAATTGCTCATAATCTTAGTCTCTTTCCTCATATACTATGGCCTTGTTGGGACATCCTGTTACGCACGCGGGCTCTCCGCAGGAATTCTTGAGGCAGAGTTCGCATTTCTGCATTGTGCCTTCCTCCGAAGGTGCAAGTGCTCCGTAAGGACATACCAGAACGCATGTAAGACATCCGACACATTTGCTTCTGTCGATCTGTACCACGCCGTCCACTTTGCTGATTGCGCCTGCTATACAGCTCTTAACGCACATAGGATCTTCGCAGTGACGACAGGATACACCGTATGAAATTTTTTCATCGCCTTCGACATGGATTCTGGGATAAATCTGTTTTCCTTTGAGTGCTTCTGCCATGTCGCTTAAGCCTGAATTGGCAAATGCACAGTTATATTCGCAAAGGTGACATCCGAGACACCATTCTTCGTTAACATATACTCTTTTCATGATTATTCTCCTGCATGTGAAATGCCTAAGATTTCAAGTTCTTTTTCGTTAAGACCTACTCCGCGAAGCATCAGACGGTTGCCCTTAAGTGCTTCGATAGAGTTAATACCCATACCGCCCATAAGCTCCATGATTTCATGACGCCATGCGGTCATAAGGTTTACAAGTCTCTCGCTTCCGATATCCGGATTAAGTCTCTTTACAAGGTCGGGACGCTGTGTTGCGATACCCCAGTTACATTTACCGCTCTGACATGTACGGCATAAGTGACAGCCAAGTGCAAGTAAAGCTGCGGTTGCAACGTAACATGCATCAGCACCGAGTGCAATGGCTTTGATTACGTCCGAAGCGCTTCTTATTGAACCGCCTACAACCAGTGAAACGTTGTTTCTGATACCTTCGTCACGAAGTCTCTGATCAACGCTTGCAAGGGCAAGTTCGATAGGAATACCAACGTTATCTCTGATTCTGGTGGGAGCTGCGCCCGTACCGCCTCTGAAACCGTCGATTGCGATAATGTCTGCGCCGCTTCGTGCAATACCGCTTGCGATTGCTGCGATATTGTGAACCGCTGCTACTTTTACGATAACGGGTTTCTTATAATCGGTAGCTTCCTTAAGTGAAAAGACAAGCTGTCTCAAATCTTCGATTGAATAAATATCATGATGAGGAGCGGGAGAAATTGCATCGCTTCCTTCGGGTATCATTCTGGTTCTTGATACATCACCTACGATTTTTGCACCGGGCAAATGTCCGCCGATACCGGGCTTTGCGCCCTGGCCCATCTTAATTTCTATCGCTGCGCCTGCTTCAAGATAATCCTCATGTACACCGAAACGACCTGATGCAACCTGAACTATCGTGTTAGGGCCGTATACATAGAAATCTTCGTGAAGTCCGCCTTCACCTGTGTTATATAAAATACCGAGTTCCGTAGCTGCTCTTGCAAGTGATGCATGAGCGTTGTAACTGATTGAGCCGTAGCTCATAGCCGAGAACATTACAGGCATTGAAAGTTCAAGCTGCGGAGATAATTCACATTTAAGATTCCCGTTCTCGTCTCTCTCTAATCCTGCATTTTTCTTACCTAAGAACACTCTTGTTTCCATCGGCTCTCTAAGAGGATCGATGGGAGGGTTTGTAACCTGGGAAGCATTGATTAAAATCTTGTCCCAGTATACGGGCAGAGGTTTGGGATTACCCATTGATGAAAGAAGCACACCACCGCTTCCTGCCTGTTTGTATATTTCTTTTATGGTATCATTCTGCCAGTTGGCGTTTTCTCTTAAAGTGCAGTCGCTCTTTACAATCTTTAATGCTCTGGTCGGACAAAGCGATACGCATCTCTGACAATTGACGCATTTTGTTTCGTCACTTATCATTACTTTTTTGTCTGCATTATATGAATGAACTTCGTTGGCACACTGTCTCTCGCAAACCCTGCAGGTGATGCATCGGTTTTCATTTCGTACCACTTCGAATTCAGGATATACATATCTGATACTCATTAGTATGCACCCTCCTTTACATTAATGATTACAGGTTCGCCGCCTGCGGGTGCCCAGATGTTTTCGGCATCGGGTTCCATGGATCTGATTGCTGCTTCTTCACTGGCGATATAAACCTTGTCGTCCTTTTCGCCAATAACCATGGATCTTAGTTTCAGTCTGTCGTTAAGCGCCATCAAACCGCCGTTAAATCCAAATACTATCGAGAACGGACCTGTTACAAGGAGGCTGGGGAATACAGTTCTTAAGAATGTAAGTTTTTCTTTTTCATCTGCATTTTCCTTTCCCTCGATAGTGCTCCAGAAAGGCGCTGCAATAACGCTTGCAGCTTCATTTAAAGTAAGACCTTTAACTCTAATAAGATAATCCATAATGTATGTAATTACCTCTGTATCGGTCTGGAGGTTACATTTATATCCGAACATTTCAATAAATCTTCTGTTCGCGTCATAGGAAGAAATTTCGCCGTTATGAACGATGGAGTAATCAAGCAATGTGAAAGGATGAGCGCCGCCCCACCATCCGGGAGTGTTGGTCGGATATCTGCCGTGTGCAGTCCACGAATATCCCTCGTACTCTTCGAGTCTGTAGAATACTCCGACGTCCTCGGGGAAGCCAACTGCCTTGAACGCACCCATGTTTTTGCCGCTCGAAAAAACGTAAGCACCTTTCATTTCGGTGTTGATTTTCATTACGCTTCTTGCGACAAATTCCTTTTCGTCGACCTGCATTTTTTCCATCTGAGACTTAAGAGGTGCGACAAAATATCTCCATATGTCCGGCTCATTTGTAATAGCCGGAATTTTTCTTGTGGGAATAATCTCCGATTTGACGATTTCAAATCTTTCTTTAAGAAATTCCTCGCATGACTTTCTTGTATTTCTGTCATCGAAGAACATATGAAATGCATAAAAATCTTTATATTCCGGATAGATTCCATAACCTGCAAAACCGCCGCCGAGACCGTTGGAACGATCGTGCATGGGTTTCATGCACTCATATATTTTCTGTCCGGACATTTTATTTCCGTCTTTTGAGATAACGGCCGCAATAGCACAACCGGACGGAATTCTGACTTCACCTTCCATTCTCATAACAAAAATCTTCCTTTCATTTTTGTAACAAAAAGAAAAAGGCGCTCATTCAAACACTGTGTGTTTAAACGAACACCTTTGCTCATTTGCGAGTACTATACACCCACAAATATTTTCTTGTCAAGAAATTTTTTTAAATTTTTTTCTCAAAAATCTTTGCGAAAAACCATTGAGTTATCATAAAAAAAACTGTATTATATAGAAGACATTTTTGTGAGTTTGTTTTTCTGTAAAAGGGGAGAATTTTTCAAACAAATCAAAAATGCTTTTTGTTTTTTAAGGGGAAGAGATATGGAAAAGAAAAAAATAGTTTCGACAATACTTTCAATAATTTTAATCGGCGGCGGCCTTCTGGCGTATGTCATAAACGCGTTTCTTAATATTATTCATTACACAGGAATCATTCCCTTAAAAGATGCGGAAAGAATTGTAAATAAAGGTGAGTATGTTCAGATTGAAATCGATAATATTGAATATATCGGAAATGTAACAAACTCCTACGGTTTTATTCCCACAGGAAAAGAATATTATTATGCAGCAACCGACAACGAGAACAATGCTGTATATTTTGTAAGAGCTTCAAAAAGTTTCAGATTCAAAAATACTCCTATTGTAATTAAAGGAAAAGTGCGCTCAGTTGATTCATCCGTATCCAGAGCTTTTGGCGACAGTGTGGATGCAAAAACATACGAAGGCTTTTATAAAAGTTATACGGATCAGTATTTAATGATTGACTGTACCGTCGGTTTCCAGTCGATCTTATGTCTTATAGCAGCATTTTTCATAGTGCTCGGTATTGTTTTAATGCTTGCCAATCCCGCAATCAGAAACACACCCGTCAATCAGCTCACAGGTCCCCAGAAAGCTCTTCCTGTCATTGGTATTATCATTATCATGGCCGGACTTGTACTGGCTCTTTACACCACTACATTCATATTCTAAGGATTCGGACCTGAATTTTTCGAAAATATTTTTTGCAAAAAAAGTGTTGACAAACAAAAATTGCTGATGTAGTATTCAATGCATGAAGCGAAAGCGACTTACAGTCCTTTCCAAAAAATAGTCAATTAAATTATGTGATAAAGGCAATGGCGTCTTTAATGGAAGTGGTATTACTTTATCCATTAAAGGCTCTTTTTCTTTTATGCACAAGAATTTTAAGGAGGATTTTTTATTATGTCGTATGTTGATGAGGTACTTGAGAAGATCAAAAAAAG
>JAGCVT010000061.1 GCA_017962225.1 Lachnospiraceae bacterium | reverse complement strand
CATGTTTTGACTCGTCCGCTTTGACGAAACGTGCTCGAAGGGATTCGAACCCCCGACCCACGGCTTAGAAGGCCGTTGCTCTATCCAGCTGAGCTACGAACACTTGCATCTTTTCAGTGACGTTTGATATTATATACCAACTGCATTTATAATGTCAACAAAGATTTTTCTAGTTTGCATCAATTTCCGCAATATAATTTGAAGCCTTATTTCCGAGCTCCGTATCGGGTGCTAAATTAATTACCACATTGAAGTAATATTTGGCATTATCATAGTCCTTATTCGCGAGATAAGTGCATGCCAGATAGTAATGTGCCTGGACATTTTCGGAGTTGTATTCAACCGCTTTCTTGAAGTTTTCAAGCGCTGTTACATAGTCTTCCTGTCTGAACGCATTATATCCGTTTTCGTAGTAGGTATCTGCTACGCTTTCACCGATAAATTCTTTTAAGATATTGTATACTTCGAGGGACTCCGATTCTTTTAACTTATCAGAACCGTTATCGTCCACCTTTTCAAGATACTGCGCGATTACATTCTTGTCTGCCGCATCACCCTTGGAATATTCCTTAACAGCCATCATGAGATACTTGTAGCCTTCAAAGGCACCGTTTGTACCTTCGTATGCGCTTAACTGATCCTTGACGGATTCATACTGTGCGGTTAGTGATGTGTTAAGCTGTTTATATTCTTCAATGGTAGAGTTCTTTAAATTGATTTCTTCATAAGCCTGTGAAAGCTCTTTGTTTTCATCTGTCTTCTGAAGATTAACCCTGATGGGTCCCAGTACAAACCAGCCGACTAAAAGACCTATAACGAGGCCTATGAATACATTTAAGAATATATTAAAGAAAGTATTCTCTTTTCTGGTATTCGGCTGAATAATGATATCGTTACCGCTCTGGATGGTAACCGCATTCTCTTTTTTGCCGGTCTTCTTCTTTGAATCCGTATTAAGATTCTCATCGGCCATTCGCATATATAAAGCCGCAGTAATATTACCCCTGTCGATACGTCTGACAAGGATTAATTCTTTTTTGGCTGCGGAATAATCTTCCTCATTCATTAAAACAAGCGCCAAAAGAAGGTGTGCCGAGATAAGTCTGGGGTTGATGGAAACTACCCTCTTTAAAGTTATCTTGGCCACATCGAGATTTCCCTGTCTGCAGAGATTTAAAGCCTGATTGTATTTCTTAATGGAAGAATTGATTGTATCGAGTAAAACCACGTTGGTCTTTAAAGTTTCGATATAATCCGTAGCGATATTTTTATCGGGCTGGAAATGCTGGGAAAGAACCCACTCCGCCATCGCATTGATGGTTTCGCCCATCTCAAAATAGACCAGTCCGAGGAGGTTTCTGGCCTGAGTGTTTCTTTTATATAATTTAAGACTTTGACGCAAATCTTCTGCCGCACCGGTCAGATCTCTTATCTGAGCCTTTGCAAGTCCGCGGTTATAGTAGTTGTTGGACATGTAAAGAATCTTCTTGTAACGTCCCACGCTCGCACCGCATGAAGTACAGTATGATTTTTCGGACAAAGCCATTCCGCAGTGGTAACAAAATAACATTTAACTTCTGCCTCTATTCTTCTGCATCCGATACTGTTCTTACAATAAAATCAACCATGTCTGTTAAATCGTGATTGTTTACCACGTCTTCAACGTCACCTACTTCAGGTGAGGGATGAAATTTTTTAAGTTCGTTTTCAAAATCTATCATATCCGTTCTCCTAAAATCAGAACACAAGTTACTGCTTGTTTTTAAATATCGAAACCGCTTCTCCGACTAAGTAAAGCGATCCCGCAATATAAACCGCCGAATCGAAGGTCTTTGAAATATCTATGGCCTCTCTTAAAGAATCCGTGGCTACCACATCGGACTTAAAGTCTTTTGTGCACTCTCTCATTGTCTTAACGTCCACGGCTCTTTCAGAATCTATTTTCGTAAGGATAATCGTATCAAAATCCTCGGACTCGTCTATCATGCAAAGCATTTTTTCGTAGTCTTTGTCCTTGCACGCACCGAAGATAATTACTTTCTTTCCTTTGAGCGTCTTAACCGACTCAAGGAGCTTGTGCATAGCATCCTCGTTATGAGCGCCGTCCACAAAAAAGCCTCTGGCAATTTCTTCAAATCTTCCGTGAAAATACCCTTCTGACAAAGCAGAAAGAGTTTTTTCCCCATCAAATGCATCTTTTAGGAACAATGCTGCTGCCATTACAGCCAGTGAAGAATTGATTCTCTGGTACAGCGCAGGTGTCGGAAGCGATACGGACAAATTGCGTACAAGCTTGAATTCATCATACCGATTATTTAAGGAAAAAGCAATGTGTTTTTCGTCGCAGGCAAAATTTTGGATGTTTTCTTCTTCAAGCATAAACACCTTTGCATGCTTTTCTTCGGCCTTTTCTTTTAACAGAGAATTTACCGCATCACCGTTATCCCAGGTTACCAGGGGCACGTTTTCTTTTATGATTCCGGCTTTCTGTCCGGCTATGCTTTCAATCGTGCTTCCGAGTTCCTTTGTATGGTCTAAACCTACGGAAGTTATAACCGTAACCGAAGGATTATCGAAGATATTTGTGGCATCAAGCATTCCGCCAAGGCCCGTTTCAAGAACAAGCACATCCGCTTTCTTTAAATCCATCCATTCCATAAACATAAGGAAAAGAAATTCAAAGAAGCTCGGATGCATGGTTATCTTTTCGTCATCGTCAAAGAGCTCGCACTGCTTTTTTACCTTTTCAAAAACAGATACAAACTCCTCATCGGTAATCATTTCCCCGCCGAATACAAATCTTTCCTTCATTGACACAAGGTGAGGAGATGTAAAAAGTCCCGTCTTAAGGCCGTGTGCCTCCAAAATCCTTGAAATGTAATAGCAGGTACTGCCCTTACCGTTTGTACCGGCCACATGAATTTTAGGTATGTTCGCACCCGGGCTTCCGAGCAGCTCATAAAATTTCAATGTGTCCGATAAAAGGGTCTTCTTCTTGAATTTAGGTATATTTAAAAGATATTCTTCGCAATCCTCAATATTGTTCATAGCTACTTACAGGCTCTTAAGTCTTTCCTCAACCTGTTCCATCATCTGAGTATATTTTGCAAGTTTTTCTTTTTCTTCGTTAATCTTTGCTTCGGGAGCTTTGGAAATAAACTTCTCGTTGGAAAGCATACCGTTTACTCTCTTAAGTTCGCCTTCAAGTCTTTCCTTCTCTTTAAGAAGTCTTTCTCTTTCCTTTTCGATATCAACAAGCTCGGCAAAAGGAATATAGATATTTGCATTAGCGATAACTACCGAAACAGCATCATCCGAAATGCCTGTCTTGTCGTTCTGTACGATTACTTCTGAAGCATATGCCAAAGGAGCAAAGAATACCTTGCCGTCTTCAAAGATCTTTCTCATGTTTTCGTTTTCGGATACAACGTAAACCTGAGCTTTTCTTGAAGGAGGAACATTCATTCCTGTACGAACGTTTCTTATACCTCTTACTGCTTCTTTTAAGATCTCTATATCGTTTTCTTCTTTAGCAAATACTCGCTCTTCCTTAAATACAGGCCATGAAGAAACCATAATGGACTCTTCCTCGCTCTGAAGGTTACAGAAGATTTCTTCCGTAACGAAAGGCATGTAAGGATGAAGAAGCTTTAATGCATCGATAAGAACTGTCTTTAAAGTCCATAAAGCTGCTGTTCTGCTTGCTTCGTTTTCCTTGTTCCAGAGTCTGGGCTTAACCATCTCGATATACCAGTCACAGAATTCATCCCAGATGAAATCGTATACCTTCTGAACGGCGATACCGAGTTCGTAGTTTTCCATATTGTCTGTTACTTCTTTTACCACGTCGTTAAGTTTGGAGATAATCCACTTGTCAACGGGTTCAAGTGAAGAAGCATCGGGAGTCTTAACTTCTTCGTCTCCCATATTCATCATAATGAAACGGCTTGCGTTCCATATCTTATTTGCAAAGTTTCTGTTAGCCTCAACTCTCTCATAGTAGAAACGCATATCGTTACCGGGTGCGTTACCTGTGATAAGTGTAAGTCTTAAAGCATCAGCACCGTACTGCTCGATGATTTCGAGAGGATCGATACCGTTTCCTAAGGACTTACTCATCTTTCTTCCCTGAGAGTCTCTGACTAAACCGTGGAAAAGAACTGTCTTAAAAGGCTTCTCTCCCATCTGCTCGTAACCTGAGAAAATCATTCTGATAACCCAGAAGAAGATGATGTCGTAACCTGTTACGAGTACGTCTGTAGGATAGAAATATTCAAGGTCTTTGGTCTTTTCGGGCCAGCCGAGTGTTGAGAAAGGCCAGAGTGCCGATGAGAACCATGTATCAAGAGTGTCGGGATCCTGCGTGAGATGTGTACATCCGCACTTAGGGCACTTTTCGGGTGTGGTTGCAGACACAATAATCTCACCGCATTCGTCGCAGTAGTATGCGGGAATTCTGTGGCCCCACCAGAGCTGTCTGGAAATACACCAGTCCTTGATGTTGTCTGTCCAGTTAAAATATGTTTTTTCCATACGTTCGGGAACAAGCTTGATCTCGCCTTCCTTTACAGCCTTAACTGCGGGCTTAATAAGCTCATCCATCTTAACGAACCACTGCTGTTTTACGAGGGGTTCAACCGTTGTATGGCATCTGTCGTGTGTACCAACGTTATGCGAGTAGTCTTCAATCTTTACTAAAAGTCCGAGTGCTTCAAGATCTTTTACGATGGCTTCTCTTGCAGCATATCTGTCCATGCCTGCATATTTGCCGCCGTTTTCGTTGATTGTAGCATCATCGTTCATGATATTGATAACTTCAAGGTTGTGTCTCTGTCCAACCATAAAGTCGTTAGGGTCGTGAGCGGGTGTAATCTTAACAACACCTGTACCGAATTCCATGTCAACATAGCTGTCCTCTACTACGGGGATGGGCTTGTCAACAAGGGGAAGCCATACGCTCTTACCTCTTAAATGATGATATCTTTCATCATCGGGATTGATGGCAACTGCAGTATCGCCGAGCATTGTCTCGGGACGTGTGGTTGCAAACTCAAGAAACTCTGTAGTTGAAGGTTTGCCGTTTTCATCTACCAGAGGATATTTAATATGCCAGAAATGTCCGGCCTGTTCTTCGTATTCAACCTCCGCATCGGAAATGGATGTATTACAAACAGGACACCAGTTGATAATTCTCGCGCCCTTGTAAATCCAGCCTTTTTCATGCATCTTGCAGAAAACTTCGGTTACCGCCTTGTTACAGCCTTCATCCATCGTAAAACGTTCTCTGTCCCAGTCGCATGATGAACCGAGTTTTTTAAGCTGAGAAATAATTCTTCCGCCGTATTCTTTTTTCCACTCCCATGCTCTCTCGAGGAATTTTTCTCTTCCGAGATCATGTTTGTCGATACCCTGCTCTTTTAAGGTATTGATAATTCTTACTTCTGTAGCGATTGACGCATGGTCCGTACCGGGCTGCCAGAGGGCATTGTATCCCTGCATTCTCTTAAATCTGATAAGAATGTCCTGCATTGTATTATCAAGCGCATGACCCATGTGAAGCTGACCTGTGATATTGGGTGGCGGAATAACAATCGTAAAAGGTTTCTTAGTCTCATCCACCTCGGCATGAAAGTACTTCTTTTCAAGCCATTTTTCATATAGTCTGTCTTCTATGCCCTTAGGGTCATATGTTTTGGCAAGTTCCCTGCTCATTTATTTAGCTCCTTGTATATTAAAATTTACAGTCAAAAGTGTATTATATCAAAATTTTTAAGAATTTCCAAGTATCGAGAAAGCGATGTTTGTAGCGTGGTCGCCGACTCTTTCAAGTCCCGAAAGGATATCTGAGTAAAGCATTCCGGCTTCAGCTGTGCATTCGTTCTTGGTAAGTCTCTGTACGTGTGTCTGCTGGAATTCTTTTTCCATATTGTCAATCTTGTCTTCTGTCTCTTTAACCTGATCGATATGCTCCATCTTTCTCTGCGAGAACATTTCGATAGCGTACTGGAGATTCAAGTTAATCGCATCCATCATCTGAGCCATTTCGTTAAAGGCTTCCTTGGAGAATTCGATATTCTTTTCTTTTCTCATCTGTGCGGTTTCCGCGATGTTGGTCGCATGGTCGCCGATACGCTCGATATCGTTTACCACATGGAAATATGCACCGATATTCTGAAGGTCTTCGATAGGGATTGTACTCTGCGTAAGTTTTACGAGGTAGTCCGTAATCGTCTTGTTTAAGAAGTTTATGTTGTTTTCAACTTCTGCAACCTTTTCGATTTCTTCTTCATCCAGAGTTACTAAAGAGTTCATGGCTCTGTTTAAGTTATCGAGTGCAAGGTTTGCCATACGTTCGATTTCGTTTGTAACCTCGACTACAGCGGTTGCGGGGTTAAAAACGACTTTGTTGCCGATGAACTGAAGCTTGTATTCGTCGTTGTAGCCGACCTTTTCTTCCTTGCCGGGAATGATAAGGTAAGTAGCTTTTACGAGGAGGCCGGACATCGGGAACAGAACAATTACCTGGAATATCTTTATGAAGGTATGGCAGTTAGCGACGTATCGGCCGTAATTGTACTTTGAGAATTTAAGCATAAATTCGACGAGCGGATTCGCTTCAAATACTCCGTCAAAGATAACCATTATGATAAATACGATAATTGTACCGACCAAGTTGAATAAGAAGTGAATCATAGCGGCTCTCTTTGCATCCTTCATACCTGATAAAGAAGCAAGAAGTGCGGATACGCAGGCACCCATGTTACAGCCAAGGATTATAAAGATAACAATCGAGAAGTTACTCAACAATCCCTGCTGAGCAAGCAAGAGCACGATTGAAACCGTAACCGATGAACTCTGCACGACACCTGTTATCAGAAGTCCTATTAACACTGCAAGGAAAGGATTCGAAAGCGATGCAAAGAAATTGATAACTTCGGGCGATTCCTTAAGGCCGTTCATTGACTGGCTCATAAGGGAGATTCCCAAAAACAGAGTACCGAACGAAACTATAATATAGCCTATGCGGTTAATCGCAGGCTTTTTAACAAACATTATCAGTACTGCACCGATCAAAAGGAAGATTGGCGCATAATCACTTAATTTGAACGAAACGAGCTGTGAAGTGATTGTGGTACCGATGTTGGCACCCATGATAATTCCAGCCGCCTGATAAAGGTTTATAAGTCCGGAATTAACAAAAGATACTACCATGACAGTGCAGGCACTGGATGACTGCATTATCGCGGTAAAAAACATACCGACAGCGAGGCCGGCAAATTTATTGGTTGTAAAAATCTCAAGAATTTTTCTTAACTTGGCACCTGCTGCCTTTTCGATGGATTCGCTCATCATCTTCATACCGAAGAGGAAGAGTCCGAGTCCGCCTGCTAATGTAAGAATATTTGCAAAAGTCATAAAATCCTCCTACAAATTGCTGAAAAACTTTTCGGCTTCGCTTCTGTCGATGCCGATCTGTTTAAACAAAGACACTTCAGAATCAAATTTCTGTTCGTTTCTGTGGAATTTCAAAAAATAAACCTTTATTCTGCTGTCATAAAAATCCCTGTCCTTGGGACAGTCGATTAAGTGGCTTTCAATATTGATGCGTCCTTCATCGGATACCGTGGGTCTTACTCCCACATTTGTGACAGCTTTAAATTCTTCTCCGTCCTCTGTTTCAACTATCGTAAAATAAACGCCGTGCTTTGGGATTACTCTTCCCTTTACAGGCATTATATTTACCGTCGGAATATCGTATTTGTGTGCCAGTCCTTCACCGCGAACGACTTTTCCGTAATGATAATAGTCGTATCCGAGCATTTCCGTGGCATCTTCGATATTTCCGTCTTCCAATGCTTTTATGATTCTTGAAGAAGAAATGGTTTCGCCCTTATATTCGATTTTTTCTATAATCTCGGTTTCAAAACCGTATTTTTTTGAAAGCTCTTTAAGTAACTTAGCGTCTCCGGCTCCGCCTTTTCCAAACGACACGTCGCTTCCGCAGACAACCGTTTTGGCTTTTAGACGGCCTGCGATAATATCTTTTATGAAGTCCTCTGCACTTATATTCATAACCTTGTCAAAAGGCGCTCTGACAAGATTGTCGATGCCGATTTCTTCCATCTGTGATATTATCTCACCCTTTGTATTAAGATGTAAAAGATCGTTTCCGCTGAAATAATCTTCGGGATTCGGATCGAATGTAAATACAACCGATTCACATTCATTTAGCTCGCTGGTAAGTGCGAGTTCTTCGAGGAGGGTAACATGTCCCAAATGAACTCCGTCGAATTTTCCGATACTCACGCATGTTTTATTCTTTAATTTTGGAATTTCCTTAAATATTTCCATTCCTTAAGTCTTTCAGGTAATATTATATTCTTATTTTCAAATCCGGTAAATCACAAATCTTCCATCGAAAGGATGTCTAAAAGTGAATTGGTAATCTCCTCTTCGCTGCCCTTGTAATAAAAGCCTGCTGCCCTGATATGACCGCCGCCGCCGAAGAGTCCGCAGATTTTGGACACATCCACTTTTTCCTTGGATCTTAAGGAAACCTTAATCGTGCAATCGTTCATCGGATACATGAATATCGCAACTTCGGTTCCCGTTGTGATTCTAAGCTGGTTGATAACGCCCTCAAAATCGTTTTTAACGATATTGTGCTCGGTCATTTCCTTTCTCGAAATGCTTCCTACTATGACTTTACCGCCCAAATAAATCTTCGAATTAAGCACAATTCTTGCACATGCAAGGTTCTGTGCATAGGTCTTCTCATAAAAGGTGGTATCCACAAGATACTGGCAGTTGATGTTTTCTTCCATGAGTCTTGCGGCAATTCGCATTGTCTCGGGCGATGTTGCGGGAAATTTGAAAACTCCCGTATCGTGGACTATACCGAGATAAATCCATGTAGCGATTGTTTTATCAAGGTATGAAACATCAATCAGTCTGTAAACAAGCTCTGCAGCACTTGATGCGTTGACATCGATAAAGTTGATGTCTCCCCTGCCTGCAGCATTGCTTAAATGATGGTCTATGTTAATTGTCAGTTCGGCTTTCTTGAAAAGCTTTTCGCCGGGGCCCATTCTTTCGGGCTCTGTGTCGATAAGAATGTATGTGTCGGGCTCCATGCCTTCAAATGTCGAATCGATGATTTCCGCACCCTCTATTCCCTTAAAGCAGTCGGGGATTTCTTCGAGGAAAAGACGTATGTCTTTGTCTGGAAATCTTTTACGCAAATAGAGAGTCATGGCAATGCAAGACCCAATAGAATCCCCGTCGGGACTTATATGCCCCGATACGGCAATCTTTTTACTGTTGGATAATTCTTTAATAATGTCCATAACTCTCTTTTAGTTTAAATATTATATTATTCGGTTTCTTCGATATCTTCTGTATCTTCACCGTTTTCGGATTCTTCAAGTCTTTCTTTTTCGTGAAGAGGCGCATTTACTTCATCGATAAACTTCATCATCTCGATGCCCTTTTCGATGGATTCGTCAAGAATAAATGTAAGTTCGGGAGTATTGCGCATATTCATTCTTTTAGCAAGAAGAGACCTGATCATTCCCTTTGCACTGTTAAGTCCCGCCATTGTGTTTTCTTTGTCTTCGTCACTGCCCATAACCGAAACATAAACCTTGCATGTTTTTAAATCGGGAGCAACATAAACATCCATGACGGAAGTGAAAGGATTGATTCTCGGATCCTTTACTTCGTAAGCGATAATCTGCGAAAGTTCTTTTAAAACTTCGGAATTAATCCTTACGTTTTTTATACTTCCTTTTCTCATCTCGGTACCTCTACCATTTCGTATGCTTCTACGATATCAAATTCTTTAATGCCGTTAAAGCCTTCGAATACGAGACCGCATTCAAATCCGGTTTTAACTTCCTTAACGTCATCTTTGAATCTCTTAAGTGATGCAAGCTTGCCTTCGAAGATCTGCTCGCCTTCTCTGGAGATTCTTACAAGACAGCCACGCTTAACAATACCGTCAAGCACATATGAACCGGCGATGTTTCCGATAGCGTTTGCCTTGAAGATCTGTCTTACTTCGCAGTGACCGATTACCTTCTCTTCGAAGATGGGCTCTAATAATCCCTTCATGGCTGCTTCGACATCTTCGATAGCATTGTAAATTACGCTGTAGAGACGAACGTCAACGCCTTCTCTGTCAGCCGTATCCTTAGCCTGATTGTCGATACGTACGTTAAAGCCGATGATGATTGCTTCGGAAGCCGATGCAAGTGTTACGTCGGATTCGTTGATTGCACCTACGCCGCCGTGGATAACCTTAACAACAACTTCGTCGTTTGAAATCTTTTCAAGAGACTGCTTAACCGCTTCAACCGAACCCTGAACGTCGGCCTTAACGATAATGTTGAGGTTCTTTAAGTTATCCTCTTTAATCTTGGTGAATACATCGTCAAGAGTCATATGGCTCTTTGTATCTTCAATCTTCTGTTTCTTGTGTTCTGCAATATAAGTATCAGCGAAGTGCTTTGCATCCTTGTCGTTCTCATGAGCGATAAATGCATCGCCTGCACTGGGAGCCTGATTAAGACCGAGAATTTCAACAGGTGTTGAAGGTGTTGCAACCTTAACATTTTCCTTCTTGTCGTTAATCATTGCTCTAACCTTACCGTGAGCCTCGCCTGCGGAAATGAAATCTCCGACTTTAAGAGTACCCTTCTGAACAAGTACTGTTGCAACAGGTCCTCTGCCTTTTTCAAGCTTAGCTTCGATAACAAGACCTCTGGCCTTTCTGTTGGGATTGGACTTAAGCTCGAGAATTTCTGCAGAAATAAGGATGTTCTCAAGTAAGTTGTCAATTCCCAAGCCCTTCTTAGCCGAAACGGGAACAAAGATTGTATCGCCGCCCCAAGCTTCGGGATTAAGCTGATGATCCGTAGCAAGTTCGGTCATAAGCTGTGAAATCTGAGGATATGAAGTCATATCCTTGGTGGGATCGTCAAAATCATATCCGATCTTATCCACTTTGTTTACAGCAACGATGATGGGTACGCCTGCTGCCTTTGCATGGCTTATAGCCTCAACCGTCTGAGGCATTACGCCGTCGTCGGCCGCAACTACAAGTACTGCGATATCGGTACTTGTCGCACCTCTCATACGCATGGCCGTAAACGCTTCATGGCCGGGTGTATCGAGGAATGTAATGTTCTTGTCGTTAATCTTAACCTGGTAAGCACCGATATGCTGTGTGATACCGCCTGCTTCCTTGTCGATAACATGAGTATTTCTGATAGCGTCAAGAAGTGAAGTTTTACCGTGATCGACGTGACCCATTACACAGATAACGGGAGGTCTTTCAACGAGTTTGTCTTCGTTTTCGTCTTCTTCCTTAAGAAGCTCTTCGATAACGTCTACCTTTTCTTCCTTTTCGCAGAGGATATCGTATTCCATTGCGATTTCTTCTGCCTTTTCAAATGTAATCTCGGTGTTAACCGTTACGATTTCACCTGCAAGAAATAATTTCTTTACGATGGTTGAAGGCTGAAGTTTCATCTTGTCAGCCAGATCCCTGATTGTAAGAACTTCGGGAAGTACAAGTACTTTGATATCTTCTTCTACTTTCTCTACCTTCTTTTCGGGCTTGATGAAAGCACCGGGCTTTAAGGTCTTGCCCTTCTGGCCCATTCCGTCTTCATATCTGTCATCGTAATTGTTTTTCTTTTTGTCTTTTTCCTGAGAACTTCTTCTCTTGTCGTCTTTTCTCTTTCCGTCGTTTGCGGGTGCGGGAGCTGCGCTCTGATCAAACTTGGGATTCTTCTGGAATCTGGGTGCGGGTGCACTGTCTTTTCCTGCGGGCTTATTGAAAGCAGGCTTTTCAGGTCTCTTAAAGCCTTCGTCTTTTCTGGGTTCTCTCTGCTGATTTTTCTGATTTCTGTTATCAGCCTGAGGAGCTTCTTGAGGTCTTTTTGCCTCTGCGGGCTGTGTATTAACAGGAGCTGCTTTTACGGGTGCTGCTTCTGTCTTAACTGTATTTTCAACAACTGTTTCTGTAACTTTTGTTTCCTTAACTGTCTCGCTCGGTTTGGAGGGTTTATTGGCGGGGTGATTGGGAACTATATTTACGCTCGGTGTACCCGAAGGAGGTGTGCTGGGTTTAATGAGCCTGGTAGGTCCCTGATTAATCGGTCTCTGAGGAGCTCTCTGAGGCTGGCCCTGATTCTGGTTAGGTCTCTTCTGGCCCTGTGCCTGAGGATTGCTCATAAACTGAGGGTTAATCTTAAAGTTAAATTTAGGCTTCTTTGCTTCAGGCTTCTGTGCGGGAGCGGGCTCTGCTACTTTTACGGGCTCTGCCTTCTTCTCTGCCTTGGGCGCACTCTTAGCTTCTGCTTTTGCTTCTTCTTTTACGATTTCTGCTTTTGCAGGCTCTGCCTTTGCTGCCTTTGTACTTTCTTTCTTCTCTGTCTTTGCCGGTTTTTCTTCCTTTGCGCCGGACTTTTTGAGAAATGCATTCTTAACCGTCTGCATCTCTTCGTCAGACAAATTCTTGGTAGCGGCCTTGCACTCTATTCCTAAATCATTTGCAAGCGCAATAATATCTTTGCTTGTCGCTCCCAATTCTTTGCTTAATTCACTTATCTTCATTCAACCACCTCCGAATCCGATTGAAACTAATTCTTCTTTTCTCTAGTCGAGATTTCTTTATTCACTGCGTTCGCAAAACCTTCATCGGTTAAAACAACCGCCGCTCTTTCCTCGCAGCCGATGCATTTTCCTAGACTGTCTTTATCACCATAAAAGATAATCGGAACCTTCTTAAAAGAACACATGTCGGTATAACTTTTCTTTGTGTTATCCGATGCGTCATTAGCTACGATAACAAGCTTCGCTCTGCCTTTTTTTAATTCTGTTTCAACGCAGTATTCGCCGCCCTTTAACTTGCCTGCTTTTTTTGCAAGGCCAAGCAAAGAGAGCACTTTATCATTGTTCACCGAACAACTCCTTAAAAGCTTCTTCAAAAAACTCATTTCCTACGGACATTTTAAATGCCTTATCGAGTGCATGGGTTTTCTGTAATTTTTCAAAACATTCCCTGTTTTTGCAAACATATGCGCCTCGGCCGTTTAATTTTCCGGTAGGGTCGATTTTCACTTCACCTTCAGGCGTTCTGACAATTCGTAAAAGTTCTCTTTTGTCACCGCTTTCCCTGCAGGCCACACATGTTCTTTTAGGAACTCTTTTATTCTGCATCATTATTTTCGATATCCTCAGCTACACCTTCAGCATCATAGTACTCTTCGTCTGTATACTCAGGTGCGTATCCTTCGTTCTCGTATTCCTCATCATACTCAAACTCTTCAGCATCAGTAGAGAAACCGAATGCTTCTCTTGCCTGCGACTCGGACTTGATATCAATCTTAAATCCTGTAAGCTTTGCGGCAAGACGTGCGTTCTGACCTTCCTTACCGATTGCAAGTGAAAGCTGTGTATCGGGAACGATTACCATAGCCTCCTTGCTCTTGGGATCTTCCTCGTTAACAGCAACAGCGATAACCTGTGCGGGAGAAAGAGCATTCTGGATAAGTTCGTTTGCGTCGGGACTCCAGTTGATGATATCAATCTTCTCGCCGCCTAATTCGTCAACGATAGCATTTACTCTTGTACCGTTTAAACCAACGCAAGCGCCTACGGGATCGATGTTTTCATCCTTTGACCATACGGACATCTTTGTACGGCTGCCCGGTTCTCTTGCAATACCCTTGATTTCCACGATACCGTCTTTGATTTCGGTAACTTCTGATTCGAAGAGTCTCTTAACAAATCCGGGATGTGTACGGGAAACAAGAATCTTGGGTCCCTTGGGTGTATTTTTAACTTCTGTAATATAAACTTTGATTCTGTCTGTAGGATGGAAATGTTCACCCTTAACCTGCTCGTTTTCGTTTAAGATGGCATCAGCCTTGCCAAGATTAATCGAAATGCTCTTGCCGATGTATCTCTGAACCACACCGACAACTATATTGTTCTGCTTGGAATAATACTGGTCAAAAACAACGTTTCTTTCTTCTTCACGAATCTTCTGAAGGATTACGCTCTTTGCATGCTGTGTTGCGATACGTCCGAATTCCTTTGACTGAAGTTCGAATCTTACAACATCGCCTACAGCAGCTTTCTTAGCAACCTTCTTGGCATCTTCAAGCGAAACTTCCGTTACGGGATCCGTTACATCCTCGGGATTTTCGACAACGGTCTTCTCCTGATAAAGATGATATTCACCGGTCTCTCTGTCTATTTCAACCACGCAGTTTTCGTCGTTGCCGAAATGTTCCTTGGCTGCTTTCTTAAGAGAATTCTCTATTGCCTCAAACAACGTTTCCTTGCTGATTTCTTTTTCTTTTTCAAGTTCGCTGATTGCTCTTAAGAGTTCTTCGCTGTCCTTAACCTTATTTTCCTTTGCCATTAGATTATTCCTCCTATCTAAAAATCAAGTG
>JAGCVT010000060.1 GCA_017962225.1 Lachnospiraceae bacterium | reverse complement strand
TTCCGCAGTTACAGGTCACTGTCGCCTGATAGTACTCAGGATGAATTCCTTCTCTCATTTCAACTCACCTCTCTATATTGAATTCCATAAATTTCACAAAATGCTTGATAATTATATCACGGTGATTTTCTTTATGCAAGAGATTTTTTAAAACCATCTTGCTTTGTTCATCATGATAACAAATTCCTGATTATTCTTGGTTTTCGAGAACAAATCGATTACCTTGTCAACCGCCTCTTCGGGCTTAAGTCCGTTGAATCCTCTTCTCATTGCACTGATGGCTGTAAGTTCTTCGGGTGATAATAAAAGATGTTCGTTTCTCGTACCGGACTTCGGAATGTCGATGGCAGGGAATACTCTCTTTTCGGAAAGCTTTCTGTCAAGAACAAGTTCCATGTTACCTGTTCCTTTAAATTCCTCATATACAACATCGTCCATCTTGGAACCTGTATCAACCAGTGCGGTTGCAAGAATTGTAAGGCTTCCGCCCTCTCTCATGTTTCTTGCTGCACCGAAGAATTTCTTGGGCATATGAAGCGCTGCGGGATCAAGACCGCCGGAAAGAGTTCTTCCCGAAGGAGGAATAACCTGGTTATATGCTCTGGTAAGTCTTGTGATTGAATCAAGAAGAATAATAACGTCCTGCTTGGACTCAACAAGTCTTCTCGCACGCTCGATTACCATTTCCGCAACTTTTTTATGATGTTCGGGTGTTTCGTCGAATGTCGAATAAATAACTTCTACGTTTTCGCCTTTGATGGCTTCTTTAATATCGGTAACTTCCTCAGGTCTTTCATCGATAAGAAGAATTATCATGTGCATTTTTCTGTTGTTGTAAAGCACACTCTTCGCAATGTCCTTAAGAAGCGTTGTCTTACCTGCTTTGGGCTGGGATACGATCATGCCTCTCTGTCCCTTGCCTACGGGTGAAACAAGATCGACTATTCTCATGGATACCGGAGCACCGGGAATATCGAGTCTTATCTTTTCATTCGGGAAAATCGGAGTCATATCCTCGAACTTATATCTGTTCGCAATCGCTTCGGGCTTTCCGCCGTTAATCTTTGTTACATATAAAAGTGCCGAGAATTTTTCTTTTTCACTCTTAATCTTGGTATTGCCCGTAACAATATCGCCGGTTCTTAAACCGAATTTCTTAATAATGCTGTGCTGGATATAAACATCGGAATCACCCGACATGTAATTGTCGCTTCTGATAAATCCGAAGCCGTCCTGCATTACTTCCACGATACCGGTTACTGTATTATTCGAGTCAAGAGTCGCATCATACTCCTGCTCAAATCCGGGAACCCCGAATACAACCATATTGCTGTTGAAATACTCGCTCTCATCGTTCATTATGGCAGCCGGCTTAACATAAGGCTGGGTAACAGGCTTTTCAGACTTAACAGGCTCTGCTGCCGGCTTCTTCTCTTCCTTTTCCTTGATGGAAACGCCGTTGTATTCTTTTTCTTTTTCGACCAGAATATCCACCAGCTCTTCCTTGTTCATGGTACTGGTACCTTTAATTCCCATTCCCTTAACAATACTTCTTAAATCTGTAATTTTTAAAGTATTATATTTTTCTCGCATTAATAACCCTCCTGCAAAATAAATAATTATTGTTCAATTAAACCGGGGATATTTTATGAATAACCTCAATAGAATTAGTGAAAATATTGCAATAATTGTGCAAACTATTCAAGATATATGAATTATCTTGATTATACTACATTTTTGTTTCTTTGCAAGTATATTTATCAGGTTGTTGAAAAAACGCCTGTTATTATTTATAATTTTCTTGTGTGGGAAACCATAAAATTTTGTTGTAGAGGGGAAAAATATGAGACTTATTACACGTTCGGATTTTGACGGTCTTGCATGCGGTGCGCTCCTAAAAGAAGCAGGCATCATAGACAGTTGGAAGTTTGCTCATCCGAAGGATCTTCAGGACGGGCTTGTTGAAGTAAATGAGAATGATGTTCTTGCAAATGTTCCATTCGTTGAAGGGTGCGGTTTGTGGTTCGACCATCATTCAAGTGAATTCGAAAGAAATCAGCTCGAAGGCAAATACAAGGGCGAAAGCCGTGTAACTCCTTCCTGCGCAAGAATTATCTATGATTACTACGGCGGCAAAGAAAGATTTTCACATTTCGACGAAATGCTTGAAGCCGTAGACAAAGTGGATTCGGGAAATCTCACAATAGACGATATTCAGAATCCAAAAGGCTGGGTGCTTATAGGATTTTTAATGGATCCGCGTACCGGCTTAGGAAGATGGAGAGAATTTACAATCTCCAATTATCAGTTAATGGAAAACTTAATTGAAGCATGCAGAACACTTAACACTGAGCAGATTCTTGCTTTACCCGATGTTAAGGAACGTATCGAAGTTTACTTCGAACAGGAAGCACTCTTTAAACAGATGGTAAAAGAACATACCAGAGTTGAGGGTGATTTAATCATCTCCGACATGCGCGGTGTCGATCCTATTTATTCGGGCAACCGTTTTATGATTTATTCAATGTATCC
The DNA here is from genome assembly GCA_017962225.1 of Lachnospiraceae bacterium. Lineage (GTDB taxonomy): Bacteria > Bacillota > Clostridia > Lachnospirales > Lachnospiraceae > UBA3766. The sequence goes on along the minus strand of JAGCVT010000060.1, from coordinate 8,533 downwards.
CGAGCAGAACATTTCCATGTGGATTGTAAACGGCAAGGGCGGAAAAGGCTGTTCATGCGCAGTAGGCTACAGCATCTTAAACAAAACCTCCAAAGTTGATGTAGGTTCCCTAATGCTTAAGTACGGCGGAGGCGGACACAAGGCTGTAGGTACATGTCAGCTCACCGATGAGGAAATGGATGCAAAGATTCCCGAGATCATCGATGCGATTATTAACTACAAAGAATAAAATCGTGATTTAATTTTCAGACTAAAAAAGCCTTCGGTTTTCCGAAGGCTTTTATTTTTGTTTACTGTTTGATTTCGTTCTGAGCGGCTACAAGATTCTCTACGCAGTAAATTGCACGAAGCTTGGGCTTTTCAATCTTACCGGTCGGGTTTCTCGGAATATCCGCGAAGATAATCTTCTTAGGTCTCTTGTATCTCGGAAGCTTGTGGCAGAACTCTTCCACTTCTTCTTCGGTAAGAGTAAATCCGTTCTTGATTTCAATGATAGCAGCTGTAACTTCACCGAGTCTCTTGTCGGGAATACCGATTACGGCTACGTCCTTGATTGCGTTATGCTGTCTTAAGAAATCTTCTATCTGTACGGGGTAAATATTTTCACCACCCGAAATAACGACATCTTTCTTTCTGTCTACCAAGTAGATGAAGCCGTCCTCGTCTTCCATGGCCATATCGCCTGTAAAGAGCCAGCCGTCTGCAAGTACTTCAGCAGTAGACTTGGGATCGTTGTAGTAGCATTCCATGACGCCGGGTCCCTTAACTGCGAGCTCACCTACATCGCCTCTTTTAACGGTATTTCTGTTTTCGTCTACAATCTTAACTTCCCAGCCGTAGCCTGCCTTACCGATAGCGCCGACCTTGTTGATGTTTTCAACACCAAGATGTACACAGCCCGGTCCGATGGATTCAGAAAGACCGTAGTTGGTATCGTACTGATGGTTCGGGAAGATTTTCTTCCATCTTGCAATAAGTGAAGGCGGAACAGGCTGTGCACCGATATGCATCAGTCTCCAGTTTGAAAGATCGTAATCTTCAAGCTTAACTTCACCCGAATCGATTGCATCGAGAATATCCTGAGCCCAGGGAACAAGAAGCCATACGATGGTACATTTCTCATTGCTTGCTGCCTCTAAGATAGTCTTGGGTTTGGTTCCTTTTAGGAGCACTGCTTTTGAACCTGATAAAAGAGATCCGAACCAGTGCATCTTGGCACCTGTATGGTAAAGAGGAGGGATACAAAGGAATATATCGTCTCTTGTCTGGCCGTGATGGTTCTGCTCTACCGCACATGAATGCATGAGTGAACGATGTTTATGAAGAATAGCCTTGGGGAAGCCTGTGGTGCCTGATGAGAAATAAATGGCAGCATAGTCATCATCCGTAAGCTTGATGTCCGGTCTCTGGCTTGAGCAGTTTGCTACGAGTGAATTGTAATCCTCTGCAAAGCTCGGGCAGTTATCGCCTACATAGAATAAAAGTCTGTTCTTTGAGATAGACTCTGCAATCTCTTCCACACGTCCGATAAATTCGGGACCGAATACAAGGATATCAACCTCTGCAAGGTTAAGACAGTATTCGATTTCATCGGGAGCATATCTGAAGTTTAAAGGAACTGCGATAGCACCTGTTTTTAAAATACCGAAGTAGATGGGAAGCCATTCAAGGCAGTTCATCAAAAGAATAGCAACCTTGTCGTTCTTCTTAACACCTCTGGATATAAGCATATTTGCAAATCTGTTTGCTTTCTCCTCGAAAACACTCCAGGTAATCTCTCTTCTGTAATGAGTAACGGGATTAGGTTCAATCAGTTCGTATTCCTTCCATGTCACACGTCTTACTTCTTTAATTTCAGGATTAATCTCAACGAGACATACGTCAGAACCGTACTGTTCGCTGTTTCTGTCCAGTAATTCTGTAATAGGCATAAAAATTCTCCTTAATACTTTCTTTTTCGCGACAGTCTTAATTATGCCACTTTAAAGCACGAAAGTAAAGACCTTTATGAAATAAAAAAAGCCCTTCTATCCCTGAAAGACTTTTTTTAGTAAACTTTGATTGTTTCGATTACAAGCATGGATTTGTAATCCACATTTGCCTTATCAATTTTTCTTCTTAAATCCATCTCATCTTTACACTTCACCGCGGCTGTGATATCCGGTGTCATGTAGAATCTTCCCAAAAGTTTCTTCTCTGCCAGATACTCGTCGGTCCGTGTATTATGAGCAATGTAATATTCACTAGCAGCAGCCATATCGAAAATCCCCTTCCTGTAATTAATGATTAGACTTGCTTAGATGATTACCAATTCCTCCGAAACAGGCTGTAATTTATATCCGCACTTGTTACAGAATGAACTGTCGTACGGTAATGTGTTTCCGCAGTTGTCACACATTCTGAGTCCCTGTGTCTTTAACTTGCGGTTGTTCCAGACCTTAGCGTTATATTCAAGTTTTTTGATGGTATCTACTTTCTCTTTATATACCTCATCAATACTTTCGTTATCTTTGTTTGATTCATAGAAAAGTTCACCGAGCTGATAAACCATTCTTTTTTTGGAGTCTTCCACCTGTTTTAATGAAGCTTCTATTGATTTAACTTCAGCGGAAGCGGTATCTTTTTTAGCTCCGAATGCCATATTCATTTCCCCCTGGTCACTTTCTTATAATAATTATAACTCCTCATAAAAGAAAGTCAATTATGACGTTAACATAAAATGTAAACAAATTGTAACTTCCCTGTTAATATACAGGGAAGCTACAATCCATATATTTCTTTGATGTTTAGCCGTAAAATTATGCCTGGGCTTCTGCTTTTGCTTTGCCGAAAATAAGTTTCAGTACAAAAAGCGTAGCTATGGTAAATATCGCGCCGATGCAAAGTCCGATGGCTGCACTTAATACGAAATCCTTAACAACGAAGTTAAGAAGTCCTACTGCAAGATATGTTGCGAAAGATACGGCAGCAACGGTAAGTGCGTAAGGAAGCTGTGTTGATACATGGTTTACGTGCTCAATCTGTGCACCTGCGGAAGCCATAATGGTTGTATCCGAAATGGGTGAACAGTGATCGCCGCATACGGCACCTGCAAGACATGCAGAGATACCAACGATAAAGAGTGTGCTTTCGGGCGGGAACATAGCTGTTACGATAGGAATAAGGATACCGAATGTTCCCCATGAAGTACCTGTTGAAAATGCAAGGAAGCAGGCAACTATGAAAATAACTGCGGGAAGGAAACTGTAAAGTCCGCCTGCAGCACCTTCCATTAAACCGCTTACGAATACGTCTGCACCAAGCAGACTGGTCATATTCTTTAATGAAACGGCAAGTGTAAGGATTAACATAGCGGGAACCATTGCCTTGAAGCCCTTAGGCAGGCATTCCATTGCATCCCTGAATTTAATTACTCTTCTAATCAAAAGATAAACGATGATAATTACAAGTGCTATTACAGCGCCCCAGGGAAGACCTATGGTCGAATCCGTATCGGCAAAAGCATTGATAAAATTAAATGAGTTATCAACTGCATCTTCTCCGAGGATGGTTTCAGCAGGACCCCAGAAACCGCCGATATAAATCATTCCGATGATACATGTGCATATAAGAACCGCAACGGGAAGAATAAGATCAATGACTTTTCCTTTGGGATTGCCCTTGTCGTCGTCCTTGCTCTCAAGTCCGCCGAGATCTCCCTTTAATGCAGCCTTTTCATACTTAACCATGGGACCGAAATCAAATTTGAGAATAACGAGTCCGATGATAAAGATAAATGTCAAAAGTGAATAATAGTTAAAGAAAATAGCCTTGCAGAAGAGCTGAATGCCGTTTATACCGGTATTCATATCTTTTGCAACAGAAGAAACTGCAGCTGCCCATGAAGAAATGGGTGCAATCATACAAATAGGAGCAGCCGTTGCATCAATTAAGTATGCAAGCTTTGCTCTTGAAATCTTCTTAGAATCGGTAATGGGTCTCATAACCGAACCAACTGTAAGACAGTTGAAATAGTCGTCTACGAAAATCAATACACCGAGTACAAATGTTGCAATCTGTGCACCGACTTTAGTCTTGATATTCTTCTCTGCCCATCTTCCGAAAGCCTGAGATCCGCCGGAAGCATTGATTAAAGCAACAATGATTCCGAGAAGAATGAGGAATAAGAAAATTCCGGCATTACCCTTAATTGCTTCAATAAGTCCGTCATTGATAATGGTATCAATGGTAGCGATGGGGTTAAAGCCTGCAACGAAAAAAGCACCGATAAGGATACCTACAAAAAGTGATGAATAAGCCTCTTTAGTGATAAGTGCAAGCAGAATAGCCACTACGGGCGGAATAAGCGCCCAGAATTTACCGTACATGTTGTAACCTCCCTTACTATACGATTTATTTTTGCTTACCAATCTATATTATATAATAAAATAATAAATATAAAAAGAACTAATTCTCCTTTATTTCCATTACTTTTAACACAAGTTTCCTGGTTCTTTCGACGCTTGCGAGGTCGAGTTTTTCCTTCGTCGTATGAATATTTAAAATATTCGGTCCGACCGATACGCAGTCGAGTTCTTTCTTCTTCTCAATCAGTATTCCGCACTCCAGACCGGCGTGAACGCCTGTAACTACAGGCTTTTGACCATATTGGTCATTGTAGCAGTCGGCAAATCTTTTCGTAAGTTTCGAGTCCGGATTAAACTCCCAGCCCGGATAATCGCCTGTCAAAGCAAGCTTGCAGCCCTTCTTTGCAAGGATTGTTCCGAGTCTTTCTTTTAAATCTTCCTTTTCTTTTGCCACCGAACTTCTTAAACAGAAGTCAAGTTTAAAGCCTTCGTCATCAAGTCTCATAACGCCTAAATTAAGACTTGTTTCAACCATATCGATGCCTGTGCACATTTTGATGACGCCATCGGGAATCTCAGTCAGAATCTCTGCAATCACTTCAGTTTTGTCTATACACAAAGTATCGCATGCCGAATCTTCTGTTACAGGTGTTACGACGATTTTTATTTCATCCTCGATGCCTTTGTACTTATCATTTATCTTCTGATCAAAATCGTTGATTATACTTACAAATTTCTCGGTATCAATATCTGTATCAATAAGCATTGACGCATATGCGGGAATCGCATTGTCTTTTTCACCGCCGTAGATGCTAACGAGGTCTGTGTTTCCTTTTTTTACGAGCTCTTTTAAGAGGCTGCCAAGCACTATGCACGCGTTTGCCCTACCCTCATGGATGGAAGTGCCTGAATGACCCCCTTTAAGGCCCTTTAATTCAACGGAATACATTGCACCGTGTCTTTTTACGTCTCTTTTTACTTCAAGCAGAGAAAGCAGTCTTACGCCGCCTGCGCAGGATGTTGTAATCACGCCCTCTTCTTCCGAATCGATGTTTATCAGATATCTGCCTTTTATATCCGACAAATCTATTCCCATCGCGCCGTCCATTCCGACTTCCTCATTGACAGTAAAAATACATTCAAGCGCAGGATGTGACAAAGTATCGTCTGATAAAATATCAAGCGCCATGGCAACAGCTATGCCGTCGTCTCCGCCTAGCGATGTGCCTTCGGCAAAGAGATATCCGTCCTCTTCTTTTAGCAAAAGGCTGTCCTTTTCAAGATCAAGTGAAACGCCCTCGTCTTTTACGGCCACCATATCCATATGCCCCTGAAGAATAATGCCTGGCTCGTTTTCATAGCCTGCGGACGCATCTTTCCAAATGATTACGTTTTTTAAATCGTCTCTTCTGTATTTAAGGCCTTTTTCCACGGCAAAGTTCACAAGATAATCGCTTATCTTCTCAATGTTATAAGAGCCGTGAGGTATGGCGCATATTCCTTTGAAATATTTAAGTGTGTTGTTCATGTTTTTCCCTGTTTATTGTTTTATCAGAAAACTCATATATTCGTTTCTGAGTTCATAAGCCGGTTTGACCGCACCCTCGGTTTCGTTTGCGGCTATAATCATTCCAACCAGTCTGTCGTTTTCGTCAAAGAGGCCTTCGCCCGACATTCCGGGAAGCACTTCGCCCGCGAAAAGTCCGACATCCTCGCTTAATTCATAGATATGTTCTTTGGACGAAAGCCACTTGCCTTCGGAAACATCCAGCGTGGTATCGAAAATATCCTTGGCAAAATAAACATTTCTGCTTAAAGGTATCGATTCGTAATCGCTTTTTGACATTATCTCGGGAGCTTTTGCGCCCTTTAAATAAAAGTCCGAATCTTCCCTGTAAACCCTTATTATCGCAGCATCGGTATTAAGGTAATAATACACGACTTCCGCATCCACTCTGCCCTTGTTGCCAAACTCTATGCTTACATTGTTTTCTTCGCTTACAAGGTGCTTGGATGTGACTATATCGATATATTCGTCTTCAACTCCGATGATGATTCCTCTGCCGTTTTTGATGCCTGCGTAAACATTTACCTGACAGAGATTTCTGTAGCCTTTTTCCATGAGGCCGATTTCGCCTGCTGCAGGTTTTATGTAAACCATTCCGACTGCAAAAACCGCAAAGATACTCAGTACGGAAACTATGAATAATATTAGATTTTTAATAAAATTTCTGTCTTTTTTCATTTATCATTTTCCTAAAATCATAGACAAGAATATTATCGGCATTTTTCATAAAATAAACAAGTGCCGACGATAAACGCCGGCACTGAAAATTCTTACTTAAGGAATCCTGCGACTATTTCCTTTTCAGCCTCTTCTTCGCTTAAGCCCAATGTCATAAGCTTGATTAACTGTTCGCCTGCAATCTTGCCGATGGCTGCTTCGTGAATAAGTGAAGCTTCAACATTGTTTGCAGTAAGTGCGGGAAGCGCCGTTACAGATGCGCTGTCCATAATAATCGCGTCACATTCACTGTGTCCGTGGCATTCCGCATTTCCGTTAATCTCGGATCTGAAGAACTGCGTGGATTCATTCTTTGCTACAGATCTTGATACAAGATCCGCGCTTGAATTAACGCCATCGAGATCTACGCTGAAATCTGTCTCCGCATGCTGTTTGTCGTGCGTCATGATTTTTTCTTTTATGACAAGTCTGGCATCATCCATAAGCTTAGCTCTGGTTTCACGTTTGGTAGAATCGATACCTTCTATCTGAACGGTATCCATTTCCATGTAAGAGCCCTCGCGAAGAAGGATGTTGGTCTGAGGATTCATGATTCTCTCGCCGGTGCCTTCGCCCTGTCCGTAGTGTTTCTCAACATATTTAACTTTCGAATTCTTTCCTACATCAAAGGAATGAATGCCCGAATGCTCGCTCGCATCCTTTCCTCCGTTGTGAATTCCGCATCCTGCGATAATAGTAACGTCACAATTTTCTCCGATGAAAAAGTCGTTGTAAACCGCTTCTTTTAAGCCTGACTGTGCGATAATAACGGGAATATGAACACTCTCGTTGACTGTATTGTCTTTTACGATGATGTCAATTCCGGGCTTGTCTGTCTTGGTAACAATATTGATATTTGCCGATACGTTTCTTCCGTAAAGTTCACCGTCTTTTCGGATGTTGTAAGCACCAACGGGGATTTCGTGAAGACCGGCAACCTGTTCGAGTAATTCTTTGGTAATTTTATCCATCTCGGCCTCCTACATCTTTTCTGTCAGTTTTTCACATGCCGGACCTTCAATTAAAAGTCCGGGCAAAACTGCATCTCTTGTTCCCATATCTTTGATCTGTCCGTCCGCAAGAACTATAATCTTATCCGCAATATTAAGGATTCTCTCCTGATGCGAAATAATGATTATGCTTCCGCCGGCCTTCTCGTGAAGATGTTCGAAAACCTTGATAAGGCTCTGAAAACTCCAAAGGTCGATTCCGGCTTCGGGCTCGTCAAAGATAGAAAGCGATGTTCCCCTTGCCATTGTCATCGCAATTTCGATTCTTTTAGCTTCGCCGCCTGATAATGATGCGTTTAATTCTCTGTTGATATAATCCTTCGCGCAAAGACCTACTTCGGAAAGGTAAGAACACGCTTCGGTAGTCGAAATATCGTGTCCTACGGCAAATCTGATAAGATCTTTTACCGTAATGCCCTTAAATCTTACCGGCTGCTGAAAAGCAAAACTGATACCGCTTTTTGCTCTGTCGGTAATGTTTAAATCCGTAATGTCTTTTCCGTCAAGGAAAATTCTGCCCGATGTGGGTTTTATGATACCTGCCACAAGCTTGGCAAGTGTGGATTTGCCGCCGCCGTTAGGTCCGGTGATTGCCACAAATCTCTCATCGATTGTGAAACTGATGTCTTTTAATATTTCTTTGTTGTCGTTTTCATCCGACACTTCATAAGAAACATTCTTTAATTCAAGCATTTCAATATCTCCTTAATGTATATGAATTTAGCCTGATTTTTTACCCTATACATTTTTCGATTTATTACTACATAGGCTTTTTAAGCCACACCATATGTTAACACAAATTTTACATAATTGCTATACACTTTTAACCGCCTCTATGATAAAATAAGTACATGTAATCAAGGGGGTTTTACGATGCAGAGCGAAGAAAACAT
>JAGCVT010000008.1 GCA_017962225.1 Lachnospiraceae bacterium | reverse complement strand
TTTTTAACTCCTCCTAAACACAATATGAAATATACAATTTATAGATATATTGCTAAATTTACACACATATATTAGTATTTTACAATTTTATGTAAAATAAAGCAAGTTTTTTTAATATTTTTACTCAACAAGAATTATGCCCGGTGTATCCTGTAATTCCGTCTCAAGAAGAGGCTCTTCTTCGGTGTCGATATTGAACACCACATTGGGGTTGTCTTCCGAGTATTTTTCCATGTGAAGAACGCCTTTTTTACCCTCCAGGGAAGGCAGAATTTTCGGTAAAGTCATAAACTGTTCGTTCATGTTTGAGCCGTCACCGATATTTACTCTCACATCATCAAAGAAAAGCGTGATATTTTTGCTCTCATCGAAATATATCGTGTCTGCAATCAGATCGTTTTTATTCAAAAGCTTTGTGATGTTAAGAATCGAATTGAAAACGGTTTTGTCTTCAATCGGAAGCGGCTCATAAAGCACGCAGTGATCGAACGATAACCCTGTTACGATTGGTACGTTTTCAGTCTTTATCTGCGATATTTCGATAATCTTTCCGTCATTGTCGAAATACATAAAGTTTCCGAGATTCTGAATGCATCCGGCGGTATATTTTTCATACACATGAATCTTAACCGTGTTTCTGTCAACGATGTTGACATCCATCTGCTCCACGAAGGGTACGTCTTTTATGGATTTGTTATGATATTTAAAGAATACAAATACCGTATTTCTGCAGAATTTGGAATCCAGTACGTAATTGGTGATTTCATCAGTCGTATAATGCGTCGAGCCCTCTACTATTACGGTCTTGACCTTAAAATTTTCAATGAACGCAAAAATCAGTATTCCGACTGCCATTACCGCAACAAACGGAATAATAAACTTGGTCAGATTGTACTTAAATATCAATCCGATCTTGGAAGTATTTATTTCGGGTTTTTTTAACTTTCTTTTCTTTGCCATCTGTTACTTTCTCGCTATGGACTTACCGATGTTAAGAACCAGTCCGAGTTCAAGGTACATAAACAAAATTGAACTGCCTCCCGACGAAATCAACGGAAGCGGAATACCCGTATTAGGGAACAGTCTTGTAACAACGCAGATATTAATAATAACCTGAAGCCCGACGTGGGCTATTACCCCGACGACAACCATTCGTTCAAACAGGCTGTCGGTGTTTTGGGCTATCATGTACATTCGGAAAATAAGTACAAAGTACAACAGTATTACAATCAAGCCTCCGGCAAATCCGAGCTCCTCGCAGATAAGAGCAAAAATCATATCGTTCTGTGCTTCGGGAAGTTTTTTAATCTTCTGCATACTGTTGCCGATTCCTTCGCCTAAATATCCGCCGGAACCGATGGCATACAAAGCCTGATTCGTCTGGTCAGCGGATGCGGGATACTCATCGGGATAAAGCCATGCAAGAAGTCTTTTGGCCTGATAAGGATGAATGTCCGATTCTTCCTTGCCGTGATTGATTGCAATCAGTCCTGTGAAAAGAAGTCCCACCAAAAGGAACATTACAGCCGTTATCAAAAGGCTGTTTTTTAGATTCGGAGCAGCTACAAACATCATGATAAAAAGAATACCGAACATAACAATAGCCGAAGACATATCCGATGAAAACTCGTAAATAAAGAATGTCGGAATACCGGCAATTAATAGATATAAAAAGATTCCTCTTTTGTATTTAAGGCTCATTCCCGCGTTGTAAATGATGATTGCAAAGCAGATAATAAGCAGGAATTTTGCAATCTCCGAAGGCTGGAAACTGACATTAAGACCGGGGATTCTGATCCATCTGTACGCGCCGTTAGCTTTTAAAAGCCATCCGCCGCCGACGATAGCGGTCTTTTCACTCTCACCGCCGACATCTGCTCCCACATGCTTCATGATTTCGATGAAAACAAACATACCGCAGGAAATAATATAATAAACAATCGGGTTTGAAAGAACTTTCATTACCAAGGGGAATTTCTGATTAAAGCCCTTGACGTTTGCAAGAGCAAGAACCAGCATTCCCACAATTCCTGCCACGATATATACGGTCGTTTTCAAAAGCGTTCTGTCAGAACTCTTAAGTGTTAAAACCTTTAAAATCGTTTTGCTTGCGCCCTCTTCAAAGGCAAGCGCGGAATAAACGAAAACAAGACAGAAAACCGATAAGAAAATCGCTATAAAAATAATGGATATATCGATTTCCTTGCCGGAAAAGAGCTTTTCTTTAACTTTATTCTTTTTTTCGCTAACATTCTCTTTCATATTAGTCCCGATTCGATTTAATTACATACCAAGCATTGCTATTAAGCAAAGAATTACCGTAACAATGGTAAATACGGTTACAACCTTCTCTTCTGCCCATCCGCACTTCTCAAAATGATGATGGATGGGAGTCATCTTAAAGATTCTTTTACCGTGTGTAATCTTAAAATAACTTACCTGCATGATTACGGAAGCAACTTCCGCCACGTATACAAACGCAATGATGACAAGGAACAATGTCAGTTTAAGTTCTATTGCGCAGAGTGCGACAAAACCGCCTATTGCCAGTGCGCCGGTATCACCCATGAAAATCTTCGCCGGATGTGCGTTAAAAAGAAGGAACGAAAGCAATGCACCTGTCAAAGCAGCGATAGGATAAACAAGTGCGCTTCCCTGCATTCTTGCCGCAAAGAACAAGAAAATCAGAATTACGATGGTTACCTTGGATACAAGTCCGTCAAGTCCGTCGGTAAAGTTGGCACCGGTATCGGTACCGAGTATCGCCACAAAATTAAGCGGAAGCACCCACCATCCGATGTTAAATTCCATTTCTTTTATGAAGGGTACCTTAATTGCAGGTGAAATGTCCGAAAAGAAGTAAAGGAAAACAATGATGCCAATTGTGAAAATAATCTGGAGGCCCATCTTCTGCCAGGGCTTCAAGCCTTCGGATTTTTTTCTTTTCACTTTAAGATAATCGTCTAAAAATCCGACAAATCCGAAAAGAATCGTAATAATCGCAGGTGCAAATACTTCCTCGTGATTTTTGATAACAAACATACAGGGAATTGCAAATGCAATAAGAATCATGATTCCACCCATGGTGGGTGTGCCGTTTTTCGCAAGATGCGATTCCGGTCCTTCGGTTCTTACGGTCTGGCCGAATTTGAGTCTTCTTAAAAGCGGAAGTCCCGCAGGCGCAAGAAGAAGCATTATTTCAAATGCAGCCAGAAACATTACGATTATTTTTGTCGTCTCACTCATTGTTTTAATTCCTTTTTATTAATTTGCAGGCTCAATGATTTCGCCCGTCATTTCATCGGCTATATCGGTATTATCTTCGGGAATGTCTTCCTCGATAACGATATTTGATGTATAAATACCCTTCTCAAGCAGTTCTTCGTATTCGCTCTCCGTAAGGGGCTCTGTCATCGGGATATTAAGGTAAGGAAGTACCTCCGTGTAAATATCTCTTGTAAGCTGGCAGGCCTGATTAACCGCACCCGAAGACTGGTCGGGAATATTCGGTCTGTCGATTACAACATACATTACAAGCTGGGGATCGTCCGCGGGAGCAAAGCTCATAAAAGATACAACATACTGTCCTGCCTGATATCCGCCGACACCGGAAATCTGAGCGGTACCAGTTTTACCGCCGATTCTGTAGCCTGCCGGTCTGGATTTCTTACCTGTACCTTCGGATTCTTCAACAACGCCGATACAGTAATCCTTAAGCTTGTCGCTCGTTGATTCCGATACTGTCTGCTTTAAAATCTTGGGCTCTATATTTTTAACTATACATCCGTTCTCATCTACTATTCTGTTGACAACATGAGGCTCGTAGTACTGTCCGCCGTTAATAAGCGAATTGAAACCGCAGATCATCTGAATCATAGTGGCATTAAAGCCCTGACCGAAGGATGCGGTTGCAAGCTCTGTCGTATTAAGTGTTTTCTCGTTGAATACGAGGTTTTCGGCGCTTACTTCACCGGTTAAATCTATGCCTGTTCTGATACCGTAAAAGTCTTTTGTGTATTCAAGGAATGTTTCTTTGCCGATCTTCTTGCCGAACTGTGTGTAAGCGGGGTTACATGATTTTACGAGGCACATTCTTAAATCTCCGCCGCCGCAGCCCCATCTGTGCGAACAGTGAATGGTTCTGTCCAAAACTTCGATTACACCGTTACAGGAAAAACTGTCCGAAGGAACGAGTTTGCCCGAATCAAGGCCGATGGCCGTTGTGATTGTTTTTGCAACGGAACCGGGCTCGTATGTGTCGGAAATACAGAAGTTTTTCCACACGCCGTCTCTGACATAGCCCGATAAATCATCGTCAAGCTTGTCAATCTGTTCCTGCGTAAGCATTACAACGTCATCCTTGCCCGTCTCTTCGTTAAGAACTTTAAAGTATGGAGGCTTATCTTCTTCGATAAAGATATTGCTTGATATTCCGTTTACCCAGCCTTCTTTTTTGGCAAACTGTGACATCAGTTCGTTTATCTGTTTGGTCGAATAATATTTGTCGACCGATACTTCTCTGGGATTGTTTAAATCATAAAAGGGCCAGCCTGCCATCGCAAGCACATTACCCGTGTCGCACTCCATAATGATAACGCCGGTATTGTATGAACCCGAGCGGTCATCATAATCCATGCTTTCATTGACTTCAACTATCTTTTTCTCGACTATTCTCTGAATGGAAGCATCAACGTTAAGGATAAGCGAATTGCCGTTCTGTGCCGGTACAATCTGTCTTTCAAGATTGGTATAGTCATTGATGTAACCGAACGATCTGCCGTTTACACCCTTTAAATCTTCTTCATAATACTGCTCAAGGCCGTACATTCCGACATCACCGTCGTTTACGTAGCCTAGCAGGTCACAGGCAAGTGAATTGTTGGGATATATTCTGCTGTAGGAATCTTCGAACTGAATACCGTAAATGGGTTTCGTGGTACTGCCCTTTTCTTTGGAGGCCGCAATGGCGTCCATAAGCGGTTTTACGGTTTCCGCATCAAGAGCTATTACTTTGCCGTTTTCGTCTTTTGAAATTCTTTCGTAAGCGTCTTTGGGATTGTTGTAGATAAAATCGACGATCTGCTGTTTGTCGTATCCGAGATATTTGTTAAGAGCCTCTGCCGTTTCTTCGATGTAAGCGGAATTGCCCATCTGTTTTGCATAGTCGGTTACCTGCTTTGCATCGAGGATTACGATGTACTTTTTGATGTTGGATGCAAGCACTGTTCCTTTGGCATCGTATATGCTTCCCCTCTCGCAGGGAATTACGATATCGGAAGCCTGGCGCTGCGAATAAACCATTCGCTTGTATTCTTCGCCTTTGAACGTAACGATGTAGGAAAGGCGCAAAACAATTATGACAAATGAGATTGTAAGTAATATAAATAATACGCGAATAAGAGCAACCTGCTGGTTACTCTTATTATCTTTATCACCGTATTTTTCGAATTTTCCGAATCCGAACATTCTTCTGAAACTTTCACCCAAAAACAGGTTTGTTTCATGAATGTATTGTAAACACTTTTTCAAAAAACCTTCCATGTTTTATTCCTAATTGATTACGGAAAGAACTTTTACATAGTCATTAGCATAATTTTCTGTGTAGGTTACTATCTGGCCTTCCGATGCATAATGCATTCCTAATTTTTCGATTGCAACTTTTCTGATCTCTTCATTGTCGATAGAATTGTTGATTGCAGCATATTCGGCATCGTTGTTTTTCTTTAATGTCTCATACTGGGACTGAAGAGATGCGATTTTATCAACTGAAGTTGATAAATCACCCTGCAGACTAATATACATCAAAATTGACCCGATGAAAAGACCTATACACACAATATAGAATAAAGACATGAGCAATTTGCCCGATATATTGTGTTTTTTGATTTCTCCCGGCAAAATTTCAAGATTTCTTTTTACTTTTTCCTTGGGCTGTGTTTTTACTGCGAGATTTGAATTAGTATATACGCTTGTGTTTCTTCTTTTTAATCCTTTGAATTCCAAACTCTGTTCCATTCCCTTTTCCCTCGTTCACTTAAATCTTTTCAAATATTCTAAGTTTAGCCGACTGGCTTCTTGAGTTTTCTTCAAGCTCTTCTTCCGACGCAGTAATCGGTTTTCTTGTAATTACTTTTCCTTTAGGTATTCTTCCGCATGTACATACCGGAAAACTCGGCGGACATATACATGGGTTCTCGTTTGTTTTGAAATTGTTTTTCACCGCTCTGTCTTCGAGTGAGTGAAATGTTATGATGCAAAGCCTTCCGTTTTCGTTTAAGCATTCAATCATGTCATCCAGTGTGTTTTCGAGTACCTCCAGTTCCCTGTTGCACTCTATTCTTATTGCCTGGAAAGTTCTCTTGGAAGGATGACCGCCTTTCTCTCTCATCTTCGCGGGTATTGCTGCTTTTATGATTTCGTTAAGCTCGAATGTCGTCTTAACCGGCGCTTCGCTTCTTCTCTGGCAGATATGCTTTGCGATGTTCTTGGCGAACTTTTCTTCGCCGTAGTCTCTGATCACTTTGAAAAGTCTGTCTTCGGAATACTCATTGACGATTTCGTATGCGCTTATTTCGCTCTCTTTGTTCATTCTCATATCGAGCGGTGCATCGAATCTGTAGGAAAAGCCTCTCTCGGGTGTATCGAACTGGTAAGAACTTACTCCGAGGTCTGCCATAATTCCGTCGACCTTTTCGATACCTTCGTTCTTAAGTATTTCTTTTATGTTTTCAAAGTTTGAATGTATGTAAGTTACGTTTCCGTAATCTTTAAGTCTTTCCTTTGCGGCCTTAAGCGCATCTGCGTCCTGATCGATTCCGATAAGTCTTCCTGTTCCGTTTAATCTTTTAAGAACTTCTAACGAATGTCCGGCGCCTCCCAATGTGCAGTCAACGTATATTCCGTTTTCTTTTACATTTAATCCGTCAACCGTTTCATATAACATGACGGAGCGGTGTTTAAATTCCATCGGGAATCCTTTTCTTTAAAAATCGATATTCTCGAGCATATCCGAGAAATCAAAGTCATTGATTTCATCAAATCTGTTCTTAGCCCAGATTTCTATGTATTCACCCTGTCCTACGAAAAGAAGTTCTTTTTCAAGTCCTGCATATACTCGTAAGCTCTGGGGGATTGTAATTCTGTCCTGATTGTCAACTTCCACTTCGACTGCCGAGCCCTGTAAAAGTCTCTTTAAGTTTCTGGCTCCGACATTGCTCTGTTTTAATTTGGAAAGTTTCTCTTCGACTTTCTTCCACTCGTCGATCGGATAAATGGTTAAGTTGTGGTCAAGTCCCTTTGTCAGAATAAAAGTGCTGCCGATATTTTCGCGAAATTTAACAGGGAGGATTACTCTTCCCTTGGCATCCATATTATTCTGATATTCTGTCATGAATCCCATATTGTTTCCGTTTCGCTTAAAACCGGCTCTCCTTAAGCCTTTCTGCTTCTGTTTACTGACTACAGGGTGCCTCTTTTTCTACCACTAATTCATCACCAAGTCTCCACTGAGTCACCACTTGTTTTTAGTATAGAAGAAACTTTAAATATTTTCAAGGATTTTTTTAAGATTTTTTTAATTTTTTTTAAAGAAAAAAGGGCCTGCAAAGCCCGATTTTATCGTATTGTCCACATCTTGTGCCCAAACGGACCCCTAAACCCCAATATCGTCAAAAATGTAACAAAAAAGAGGACCGATTTTCATCAGTCCTCTTTTGAATATTTTATATTTTTTTGTTTATACGTTAAATCTGAAAAGAATTACATCTCCGTCTTTTACGACATATTCTTTTCCTTCAAGTCCCACGAGACCTTTTTCCTTAGCTGCGGAAAGGGAGCCTTCTTTTATGAGCACTTCGTAAGGAACAACTTCGGCTTTGATAAAGCCTCTCTCAAAGTCCGTATGGATTTTGCCTGCAGCCTGAGGAGCCTTGGTTCCTTTCTTGATGGTCCATGCACGGCATTCGTCCTCTCCTGCCGTAAGGAAACTGATAAGTCCGAGGAGTGAATAACTCTCTGTAACGAGCTTATCAAGTCCGGAAGATGTTACTCCGAGTTCCTCGAGGTATTCCTTCTTCTCTTCTTCGTCAAGCTCTGCGAGTTCCTGTTCCATCTGCGCACAGATTACGATTGTGCCCGATCCTTCTTTATTTGCAATCTCGCGGACGCTCTGTACGAATTTGTTTGATGCGCCGTCATCAGCCATATCATCTTCCGCTACGTTAGCCGCATAAATAGTGGGCTTTGCGGTAAGAAGGTTATATTCTTTAAATGCTTTGATTAAATCCTCATCATCGGGAACTTCAAATGTTCTCGCCATCTTGCCTTCTTCGAGGTGCGCCTTTACGCCTTTAAGCATCTCCTCTTCCTTTGCAAGCGCCTTATCCATTCTTGCACCCTTTGTAACCTTGGCAAATCTTCTCTCAAGGATTTCAAGATCTGAAAAGATAAGTTCAAGATTAATTGTCTCTATATCTCTCGCGGGGTCTACGCTTCCTTCTACATGTATAATGTTCTCATCTTCGAAGCATCTTACAACATGAACGATTGCATCAACCTCTCTGATGTTTGCCAGGAACTGGTTGCCGAGGCCTTCACCTTTGCTTGCACCTTTTACGAGGCCTGCTATATCTACGAATTCGATTACGGCAGGCGTAACTTTCTTCGTATTGTAAAGTTCGCCTAACTTAACTATTCTCTCATCGGGAACGGTAACGATTCCGATGTTGGGATCTATTGTACAGAACGGATAGTTGGCCGATTCGGCTCCCGCCTTTGTCAATGAATTAAAAAGTGTCGATTTTCCGACGTTGGGTAAACCCACGATTCCTAATTTCATTTTTATAACTCCTTAAATCTCTTGTATGACATGCGAGAAGTATTTTATCACACAGATGCCTTTTCTTCAAACAAATTGTTATTTGTCTTTTTTATCACCCGAAGAAAGGAACTCTTCCTTGGTAATTTCCTTTGTACTATCGTACCCTTTGCCGTTAATGTTGTTGATTTCATAATCCACATCATAATAATGCATTTCACCCGGCTCCTTTTTATTATGACGTAATACAACAATCAGTAAGAAGCCACCGATTAATACAAAGAAAAGAATACCTGCAATTATAAAAGAAACAATCTTCGCCAAAAGAGGAACCGGCAAGAAAAAGATTACAAAAGCCGTAGCTATAACTATCACGGATAAAACCATTACTATGATCATGGCAATCTTTTCTTTGGTAGTTACCTCCCACGATCCGTGACCTTCAGCAACTTTACCCTGATACTTTTCGTATACGTTTCCGGCAGAAACACCTTTACCGCCTTTTTCTAAAGAGGTGTAACCGCCTGCACTCCAATTTCTTTTATCGCCCATATTAACCCTCACAAATTCATTCAAACAATTAACCGTACGGTTAATAAAATCATCAATATTTATTTTAACATTTTTTTGTTTCAACTTAAATTTTTTTAAAATTTTTTTTAAATGGAACGCTTAAGGAACGCAAATGCCATTCTTTAGGAACTTGACATGTTTAAAATGTGTGTTATCGGTCGACAAATTGGTCTGCCGTAAATACAACTTGGAGGCTACTAGAATATGTACTTTGACGCAATCGCAAAAATCATTTCCGAACGTACCGGATGTGATGTATCAACTATCAAACCTGAAAGCAAAATCTTTGAACTCGGAATTGACTCTCTCGATACCGTGGAACTTCTTATGAATCTTGAAGACGAAATCGGAATCGAAATTGATTTGGACGAGAAAGTCGACACAATTGACGATCTCGATAAATTTATTCAGAAGAAAACTCAGGCTGCAGGAGTATAGACATGATCAAATCTGCAGTATGCGAACTCCTCGGCATTGAATATCCTGTTTTCCAGGGCGGAATGGCCTGGATTTCCGACGGAAAACTTGCAGCTGCCGTTTCAAATGGCGGAGGTCTCGGTATCATAGCTGCAGGGAACGCACCCGGTGAATATGTAAGAGAACAGATTCGAATTGCAAAAAGTCTTACAGACAAACCCATCGGTGTAAATATTATGCTTTTAAGTCCTTTCGCCGACGAAGTGGCAAAGGTCGTTATAGAAGAAAAAGCCGACGTAGTTACAACGGGTGCAGGCAATCCTTCCAAATATATAAAGGAATGGCTCGCAGCAGGAATTAAAGTAATCCCCGTTGTCGCATCAGTCGCAATGGCAAAGCTTATGACAAGGCTCGGCGCTTCGGCATTAATTGCGGAAGGCGGAGAAAGCGGCGGACATATAGGCGAGCTCACCACCATGGTACTCGTCCCTCAGATTGTCGATGCCACTGCCCTGCCCGTTATCGCAGCAGGCGGTATCGGAAACGGACGCGGTGTAGCTGCAGCTTTTATGCTCGGTGCATCAGCCGTACAGATGGGCACCAGATTTTTAAGTGCTTACGAATGCTCCATTCATCCTAACTACAAAGAAAAAATTTTACACGCATCGGATCTCTGCACAATGGTGACCGGCAAAAGACTCGGTCATCCCGTAAGAAGTTTAAGAACTCCTTTCGCAAGAGATTATTTCAAAGCTGAGTATTCGGACATATCCGACGAAGAACTTGAAAAACTCGGAATGGGCGCACTTAAAATGGCTGTCATTGACGGTGATAACGAAAAAGGCTGTTTTCTCGCAGGTCAGATTGCTTCTGTCGTAAACAAAGAGCAAAGTGCGGCTGACATCATAAAAGAAGTAATCGAAGAAGCCGAACCCATACTTAAAAAAGCCGGCGAACTGGTGGTATAAAGATGAACGAAAAAACATTAAAAGGAAAAACCGCTGTCGTAACAGGCGGTTCAAGAGGCATCGGGAAAGCGGTATCTTATAAGCTCGCTTCCTTAGGTGCAAATATAGCGGTTATCTACGCAGGTAACGAAGAAGCCGCAAATCATGTTTGTGAAAAAATCAAAAACGAATATAAAACCGAAGCAAAAGCATATTGTCTGGATGTGTCGGATTTTAATGCCTGTAAGGAAACCGTTGCTGCAATCAAAAACGATTTCGGAACGGTCCATATTCTTATAAACAATGCAGGCATTACGAGAGACGGTCTTCTTGCAATGATGAAAGAAAACGATTACGACGCTGTCCTTGATACAAATCTTAAGGGCGCATTCAATATGATAAGACATCTGTCGGGAACGTTTATCAAAAACCGCGAAGGATGCATCATTAACATCTCTTCCGTCGCAGGAATTCTCGGCAATCCCGGACAGTGCAATTACAGCGCATCCAAGGCAGGCCTTATAGGAATCACCAAATCCGTAGCAAGGGAACTTGCGCCCAAAGGCATCAGATGCAATGCTATCGCTCCCGGATTTATTGCGACCGCAATGACAGAAAATCTTATTGATAATCCTCTGCTTCAGAGTATTCCGCTTGGCAGAATGGGCAATACGGATGATGTTGCGGAAGCTGTCGAATACCTGGTATTCGCATCATATGTAACGGGCGAAGTCCTTAAAGTGGACGGCGGAATCGCCATGTAAATTAATCAGAAAAGAGAAAAGCAATGAATAAAGAATATAAAAGAGTCGTAGTAACGGGAATGGGTGCAATCACTCCCGTTGGTAATAATGCGAAAGAAACCTGGGAATCGCTTAAAAACGGTAAAAACGGTATCGCAAAAGTAACCTTTTTTAACACCGATAATTTAAAAGCAAGTTTGGCTGCAGAGGTTAAGAATTTCGACCCTGCAGAATATTTAGACGTAAACGAAGTTCTTCGTACGGACAGATACACACAGCTTGCCATGGGCGCAGCTACCCAGGCACTTGATGACAGTAAAATAAAAGGATGCGTTGATCCCGACAGATTCAGCGTAATTTTAGGAACCGGTATCGGCGGTATTTCCACATTCGAAGCGGAACATACAAAGTTTCTCGAAAAAGGTCCGAGACGTGTATCTCCCCTCTTCGTTCCTATGATGATATCAAATATGGCCGCAGGAATGATTGCCATTAAATATGACTGCAGAGGTTCTGTAATGCCTGCCGTTACAGCCTGTGCATCAGGTTCGAACGCAATAGGCGAAGCTATGAGACTTATCCGTCACGGATATTCCGATGCGGTTGTTACAGGCGGTACAGAAGCAGCTATATGCGCTTCCGCCATCGCCGGATTTTCAAACATGCAGGCGCTCTCGACTTCAAGTGATCCGAACGCTGCTTCTCTTCCATTTGATAAAAGAAGAGGCGGTTTCGTAATGGGTGAAGGTTCCGTGGTGCTTGTACTCGAAGAATATGAACACGCTCATAAAAGAGGTGCAAATATTTACGGAGAAATCTGCGGATACGGATCAACCTGCGATGCATATCACATCACTGCTCCGCACCCCGAAGCAAGAGGCGGTGCAAAAGCAATGCAGAACGCATTAAGCGAAGCAGATTATAAAGAAGAGGATAAAATATATATCAACGCTCACGGAACAGGAACTCCGATGAATGATGTACTTGAGACACAGGCAATAAAGCTTGCCCTCGGTGAAGAAAAAGCCAGAGAATCATTCGTAAGTTCCACTAAATCAATGACCGGACATATGCTCGGTGCGGCAGGTGCTATCGAAGCGCTGGCCTGCATTATGGCTTTAAAAGAAAATATATTACCACCAACGATCAACTTAAGTGAACCCGATGAAAAGTGCGATTTAAACTATATTCCTAACAAATCCCTTAATTCCGACATAACCCTTGCACTTTCTAATTCACTTGGATTCGGGGGTCATAATGCATGTCTCGCATTCAGAAAGGCCTGAATATGAACAAA
>JAGCVT010000059.1 GCA_017962225.1 Lachnospiraceae bacterium | reverse complement strand
TAATTTATTAAAAGTATTCAAAAAGATTAAGGATTTCGATGATTTCCTTGAAATGACAAAATTAGATGGTATTATAAACAGAAAGAAAAGAGAGCAGGAAGAAGCCGAAGCTGCAAAGAGACGTAATATTATCATTACAATCCTTGCAATAGTTGGTGCTGTTGCTGCAGTTGCAGGTATTGCTTATCTTGTATATCGTTACCTTACACCTGATTATCTTGAAGATTTCGATGACGACTTCGACGATGATTTCGATGATGATTTCTTTGATGACGAAGACGCAATTGAAATTAAGGATGACAAGGAAGAGGAATAATCAGACTTTTCTAAATTAATGAATATATAGAAGTGTATAAAAAAGAACGGCATTTTAATGTGTTGTTCTTTTTTATGTACAAAAAAAGAGCCTTGCTAAAAAACGAGGCTCCTAAAATACCATTGCGCAGACCTTCCATTCGCCGTCTTCTTTGTAATAATAGAAACGTGCATCCGTAACAACGTCACGCGGACGAACTCCATATATTAACATATGCTGCGTGTGTTCGATCTCACAGTAAAATGCATCGTTTGAGTAGGGGATAAATTCAATGATTTTATCCTCGGTGCTTTCCGTGGTGTGATTGGGGAAGTATTTAAGATTGCCGCTGTTTGATTTAATCTCACTGACAATCATGTTGTTTTTGGTAAATATCTTATCCAAGGCAGAGTCGTTTATTTCACGGCAGACAACCTGTGCGTATGTATGTACGGCCTCTGTAGCAAAGGTTTTCATTTCTTCTTCGACTTCTTTAGGTGCCGAAATCGGAGTTTCGTATACGCCTGTGTTGTTGTTTAAGGTCGGAACGATTTCCTGTCCGTAGCCGTTAACGACTTTAATTGAAGGCTTCTCGAAAAAGCCTGTTATCTGATAGTATTTCTTAAGAGGAAGCTCGGTAAAGCCCTCAAAATGTTTTTCTTTGTTTAAATCAAGTCTGGTTACATATTCAGGAGATACTTTTATATCGTTTACATAGACTTCGCAGTCGGTGTATGCCTGGATATTAACTGAAAATTCGGCGTCCGAATACATATCAAAACTTTCCACACGATACGTGGGAAGATCGTATTTACGTTTAACGTCTGTCTGAACAAGATTAACCTGACCTACGATATAATTATCGGCGGTAATGTGATATACGGGATTTTTATCCGTGGATTCAGTCGCTTCCACATAGGTGATTTCTTTTCCTTCAAGAAGCTTCGAATAATAATTTTCAACATTCGTACCGGTTTCAAATTCATTTATCTCGGGCTTGTCAGAAACGGCCGCATAGATTGAATCGTAATCAAGCGGATCAAACATTTCAAAGAAATCATCCATCACATGGTAGGGGAGTGACGCCTGATATACTTCTTCGTAATCTCCGAGGAAGAAATAAAATCTGTACAGTAAAACTCCGATTACGGTTAAAAGAATCGCTGCCCATACTACCAAGAAAATTATAAATCCTTTTTTGGGCTTTTTCTTTGTGGCTGCTTCGATTCTTTCGATTGCGGCTTCTCTTTTTTCAGCCTGTTCTTTTAATCTGCTTTTTTTGATTTCCTTTTCTTCTTTTCCGTCAAGGGAGAGGAAAGCCTTTTCACTGGCCTTTTTGCTTTCCTTTATCTTTTTTTCGAGCGACTTAAAAGAAACGTCCTCTGCCCAGGAAGCATCAGGACTGTCCATATTGCTTAATTTCTTTTTCTCATTAAACATGTCCCGGTTCATTCTTACCTCTTTTCCACGACAAAAGCCGTAGGCATCGCTCTGTTACCGAGAGTACAGCTTGAGACTATTTCTTCACCGTTATAAACCATGGAAGAAGACATACCGCCGTCCAGGTTGGCTGCGTTAACAGCTCCGAATTCTTCCATGACCGTTATTAAATCACCCATTGTCGCACCGAGAGAAGAGGGCTGTCTGCCTTCGATTACAAGTAAAAGAACATCGCCGTTTTCTCTCTGGCCGATCGCGGTTCTGGGATTAAGTCCGCTGCCCGAACCTGAATATTTGGCCGATTTACCGTTTACTATTAAAGCGGGACCAAAAGATACCGCATCTCTAATTCCGATTGACTGAGCGTATCCGGCACTCATTCTTCCGACAACAAGCACATCGTCTTTTGTAAAGCCGTATACATCATAGGACGTGTCGGGATCTCCGAAACGAAGCACGCCTTCGGAGAATACGACTCCTTCAGGCATACCGCCCGAACCAAGTCCGATTTCGTCATCGTATTTACCTCCGTTTACGCCTGCCACACAATCGTATTTTTCAACGAGCTTGGGAAGAGTAAGACCGGGCGCATCGTAATCGTAATAATCGAGTGTTGCGACCTTTACACGTGAAGGGTCGTAAACAACCATCATTTTGCCCTTATATGTATCGCCGTGTACGTCAAAGACATCTATACCGTCACCGTCCGGATCGAGAGACGGATCGGTCACAGCCTCAACGACATCACTTTCCATTCCCGATTCGGGCATGGAAGAAGCCTGGGTTTTTACCATGGCGATATCAGTTATTTCGGTAAATTCCGATGTATTGTTTTTGGATAAGATTTCGTCGATTTCTTCCTGGGATAAATAAATGTCGGCAAGCACTCCGCCGACACTTGATTCTTTGGCGGAAGCCACGAAAAGATCCCTTACTCTCTGCGAAGGACCTTTGTTAACAAAGTAAAAGAAAATGTAAAGACCACACACTAAAATCAGGAGAGTTACGCCAAACCAAATAAAGAACCGACCGACAACGCGACCGATTCGGGATAAAACAGAATTCCTCTTCCTACCTTTAGTTGTTTTCATGATATTAAAATACCATATTTTGTATTTCAGAACAACATTTATATACAGTATTTTTTATATTATATAAAAATAATGTAATTTGATGTTTTAGGATTGAATAAAATTTGAAAAGTTAGTATAATGGGCTTTATTGTGGAAAAAATGGGCTTTTTTAGACATTTCGGGGACATTTTTAGGGATAAAAAAAGGATATTTTGAATTACAATGAATATTTTGCTCATAGGCGGTTGTGGCAGCCTTATAAATAACTTAATTGTTAAGTTCAAAAAAGAGGGCCACAGGGTATATCTTATAACGGGTGACCGTTATTCAAACGCTCCTTATCAGAGAGTATTCGAAAAGTACAATTTTCCGTACGATGCTTCATGTTTAAAGGAAATATTTGAGAGCGTAAAGGCAGACGTTACCATTTATCTTGGCGCTTTCGATACAAATTACAAATGGGAAAACGAAGAAGGCGAAGCCGTTCAGTATTCATCGGGACTCATGAATATTTTAATGAGTCATTCAATGAACGATTCCGGCAGATTTATATATCTTTCAAGCGAAGAAGTATTCGGCCTTGGTTCCGAAAATGATTTAACCGAATACGATGAGAAAACAAGCGTTAATGTAAGAGGTATGGTTTTGGCTCAGGCAGAGGAGATGTGTGAGAGCTATAAAACTTACAAAAACATGGATGTTGTAACTCTTCGTATGGACCACCTTTTTACATTCCCCAAAAAGAGAAGCGAAGCCAGAGACATCGTTGCAAAAATGTGTCTTGAAGCATTAGAGCAGAATACAATTACTATTAATCCCGAAAACAGATTTTCACTTCTTTATGAATCCGATGCGGTTCAGTTTATTTACAATGTTGTTAAGGCTAAAAGACATAAATACAGCCTTTACAATGTATCGTCCTCAAAAGAAATCGATGAAAGAACTTTAGCCGATATAGTGGCAAAGCATATGGATTCTCCCATTGCAATTTTAAATAAAACCGCAGCTTCGGGAAGATGCGTTCTTTCATGCAAACTTTTTGAGAGTGAATTCGGCAATAACACAATCTGCGATCTTGACAAGGTAATTCAGAAGATTACCACATTTATGCAGAAAAACAGATATATATTCTTAAACGATCTCGACAAAAAACCGCCTTTCTATCAGAGACTCCTGGACAAGGCGGGCTGGGTCATTCATGCAATCATTCCTTTTATGGAAAATCTGGTTGCGTTTATCCCATTCTTTATGCTTAACAACAGAGCCGTGGGTTCGCAGTATTTTGCCAACCTCGATTTCTATCTTTTATACGTACTTTTGTTTGCTATCGTATACGGTCAGCAGCAGGCTATTTTCTCTGCGGTTCTGGCTGTGGCAGGATATATCTTCAGACAGATGTACGACCGTACCGGTTTTGAAGTACTGCTTGATGCCAATACGTATGTATGGATTGCTCAGCTTTTCGTAGTTGGTATGGCAGTCGGATACTTAAGAGACCAGATTAAAAAACTTAAAAGAGAGAGTGTCGACGAGAGAGATTTCTTATCTCTTCAGTTACACGACATTCAGGATATCAATACCACGAACGTACGTGTAAAGGATGCTCTTGAAACACAGATAGTAAACCAGAACGATTCGGTAGGAAAGATTTATAAAATCACATCCACGCTCGATCAGTACAGTCCCGAGGAAGTACTTTTCTATGCGGCCGAAATGGTATCAAACCTCGTAAAAAGTAAAGATGTTTCTATCTATGTTGTATCAAATTCGCAGTTTGCAAGACTTTTCTCCGCGACAAGCGATAAGGCCAGAACCTTCGGAAACTCCTTAAGATACGGCGAACTCGGAGAAATGTACGAGGTAATAAGGAATAAAGAGGTTTACATAAATCGTAAACTTGACGAGCAATATCCGATGATGGCAAATGCCATTTTTGATGACAACGACAAGATTCAGATTATTGTAATGGTATGGACCATGCCCTGGGAAAACATGACTTTAGGACAGGCAAATCAGCTCGTGGTAATCAGTGCGCTTATTAAAAACGCTATTATCCGTTCGAGCAGATATCTTGAAGCTCTGGCTGAGAAAAGATATGTGGAAGGCACCAAGATTCTTTCAAAAGAAGCTTTCATCGATCTTATGAGAGCATACTTAAATGCCGAAAGAGAAGGACTTGCCGAATGCGTTCTTTTAAAGATACTTGTTCCTCCCTCAGAATATATTCAGGTCGGAATGAAGCTTGAGAGACTTTTAAGAGAGTCGGATATCATGGGTATTCTTGATGACGACTGTCTGTATGTACTGTTGTCAAATACTCAGAGAAACGATTCCTTCTACGCCATTAAGCGTATTGAGGATAACGGTATAGAGTGTGAATATGTGGAGGACGGCGTAAGATGCCTTCATACGGAAGAGATTTAATAATCTTTTTACTGATAATCTTAATAAACGCTGTAGTCTCACTGGTGTATTATCTGCTTTCGAAATTTGTTTTTAAAAGCAAGGAAAGCAGGGATTCGAAGGATGAGAAAAAGAAAAAACACAGCCTCGAGATAAGACTCGCGGTTATGATTTTGGTACCCGTTGCAGGTCCTTTGTTTTTCATTTTATCATGGCTTGTTTACAAGGTATTTTTCTCGGAGCCTGTGGATCTCGAAGACGTTATCTTCAGCAAGGATAAGGTAAAATTTAACGTCCGTGCGGAAGAGGAAAAAGAGAGAAACTTAACATCCCTTGAAGAGGCTGTTGAGATTACCGATAAAAAGGAACTTCGAACTCTTATGATGAGCGTTGTAAGCGGCGATATTCAGAAGTTTTTGTCGTCCATCAATTTTGCCCTTACAAGCAACGATTCCGAGACCGCGCATTATGCGGCTTCGGTACTGCAGGATGCACTTAACGATTTCAGGGTAAATGTGGAAAAGCAGTATAAAAAAATCAGGGAAGACGAAGAGAACAGACTCATCTATGCAGAAGCTCTGATAGAGTATATGAACGCCGTATTAAAGCAGAAAGTCTTCATCGATATGGAACAGAAGGAATATGTTTTAAAACTCGATGAAGTCGCTGATATCTTTTATGAGGGTGCAAAGGATAAAATCAACGAAGAGCAGATGGAAAATGTTGCCATGCGTCTTCTGGAAACGGGCGAGTTTGAAAAGAGCGAAAAGTGGTGCGACAGAATCAAAGTGCTTCATCCGCTTACGCTGCCCGCGTATACATGCAGATTAAAGCTTCTTTTCAACATGGGCAGAAGAGAAGAATTCTTTGAAACAATAGAGGAATTAAAAGCCTCTTCAGTAGTAATTGACAAAGAAACACTCGAGCTTATCAGAGTGTTTCGAAAGGAATAATCAATGGTATCAAGAAGAAACCTGGTTACGATTATTCTGATGATGATGACGATCTTTTTCATGTTTCAGTTTACACAGGTCGTTAAGGTCAGAAACAACCGGTATGATACAAATTTATATGCGAAAGAATCCGTGCTTGTATCGGGTGAGCAGTTTAAGGCAAACGCTTACGATGAGCGGATAATCTTTATCGGCGACGAAAACGGAGACTGTTTTAAGACCGTAAAAGAGTGGTGCGAATATTCGAAAAGATATCTTTTTGTTTATTCAAATCCTTCGGCTGTAACCGATCAGGCAGTTAAAAACGCACATATGGTTTTAATTGATTCCAAAACCGCTGACATTGTTAAGGAGTCCAAAGCTTTCAACGATATGGCGAAAAACGGTACCACCATGGTATTCCTTAATTTTCCGGAAGCCGGGAAGATAAAGGATTCTTACAGAATCAAAAGACTTCTCGGAATTACCGGTATTGTGGCTGAGAAAACCGAAGCAAAGGGCTTTCAGGTATTTGACGGTTTTCTTTTAGGAGGAGAGGCAGCTTACATGCCTCAGAAGGAAGAGGAAGAAAAATACAACGATTTTGCAAAAACCGTTCCCTGGTATAAAACCGGCAAAGGCAGCGTTACATATGCCGTTGCAATGATGGATGAAGAGGAAGTAAAGGCGAACGATTTTCCCAAGCTTATCTGGAGAAACAATTACAAAGGCACATTCGTTTATGCGGTAGCCGCCGATGTAATTAACTCCGATATGGGACTCGGCTTTTTAAGCGCCATAGATTATTCAGCAAATGATTTTACGCTTTATCCCGTAGTAAATGCGCAGAACATGGTTATATCCGATTATCCTGCGATTACAAGCGAAAACGAAGAAATCATAAAAAATATTTACAGCATGGATTCACTGAGTCTCTCAAGAGATATTACATGGCCCGTATTTATATCCATAGCCTCAAGATACAATTTAAAACTCACGGGCTTTGTAAATACCGGATATGATTATAATCCCGAAAACAAGCCCTCTGACGAGCTTCTGGAGTTTTATTTAAAGCAGCTAAAAGAAATAGACGGCGAGATGGGCAGAAGCCTTGAAATAAATGATGCATCGCTCTTTAAGGAGAAGATGGCATTTGATGAGGGATATCTTGAAGAAGAGGGCGGTTATCATTATTCCGCAGCATATGTAAGCGAACAGAGCGAGGATGTTTTAGGAGTTATAAGAGACTCAAGCAATGTACTTGAAAGAGTCCACACCGTTGTCGGCAAAAAGGCAGAGGATTCGGAAATCTTATCATACATTGACGATTCGGTTACATATCAGAGCATAACAAATGTGGCCGATGAATATTCCTACAGAAAAGAACTTACGCACAGATGCATGTTAACAGCCATCGGTTATTCGACGACGCTTATCGACATGCATAAGGTAATGTTCCCTGAAAGTAACGAGGACGAATGGCAGAATTTCTCCAAGGAAGTATCCGCCAACATAAATACTTTCTGGGCTGCAAACAAAGAATTTGATTATACGGCTGCATCGGAAAGCGATACGAGAGTAAGGGAATTCTTAAATCTTAAATATGATTTTAAGAGAGAAGGAAACGAAATTACCATAAGTACCGAAAAGTCAGACGATGTCTACTATGTGCTAAGAACACACGGAGAAAAGATATCAAAGACCGAAGGTGCTGAAGCAACATTAATTGAAGAAGATGCATATCTTATCCATGCAAAAAAAAGTGAGGCAAAGATTTATCTTGATACCGCGGATGAGATATTAAAATACGACGGTCTGATTTCCGTTAAATAATTATGTAAACCATGTTTACAAGGAGATAAAAGTGCGAATCTGTATAGTGGCCGAGGGCTGCTACCCTTATGTGGTAGGCGGCGTATCGGGATGGATTAACAGCATGATAAAGTCATTTCCCGAGCATGAATTTGTGGTTCTGTCCATTGTATCGGACAGATCGATGAGCGGGAAATTCCAGTACACGCTTCCGGATAATGTTTCGGAGGTTTATGAAGCGTACCTTAATGACGATGACTGGGGAACCAAGCCCAAGGAGGGTAGAAGAACGCATCTTACTCCCAAACAGTACAGAGCGTTAAGAAGCGTCATTTTTAACTATGAACCCGAATGGTATGCTTTGTTCGATCTCTTCCAGAAAACCGCATTTTCAATAGACGATATTTTAATGGGAGCAGATTTCCTTCATATCGTTCAGGAATATTACGACAACAATTTCTCGCAGATTGTATTTTCGGATTTCCTCTGGACCATGAGATCGATTTACATGCCTCTTTTCCTGATTCTTAAAACAAAGGTTCCCAAGGCCGATGTTTATCACTGCGTGGCTACGGGTTATGCAGGACTTCTGGGAAGCATGGCTAAATACTTGTACGGCTGCGGACTCATTGTATCCGAGCACGGTATTTATACAAGAGAGCGAGAAGAGGAACTCTTAAAAGCAGGCTGGGTAGCAGGTATTTATAAAAATATCTGGATAGACCAGTTCAGAAAAATGTCACAGTTAGCTTACGACAGAGCGGATATCGTAACGGCTCTTTACGGCCATGCGAGAGAGCTTCAGATGGAGCTTGGATGCAAGGCAGGCAAGATAGAAATCACGCCGAACGGAATCGATGTTGCAAGATTTGAAAATATTGCAGGCAAACTTCCGAACGAATACACGATAGACATCGGGGCAATTGTCAGAGTAACCCCCATAAAAGAAATAAAGACCATGATTCGTGCTTTTGCATTTGCAAAAAACGAAGTGCCTAATTTAAGACTCTGGATAATGGGACCTACGGACGAAGACGAAGAGTATGCGAAAGAATGCTATGAACTCGTCGAAGTAATGGAAATCGAGGATGTTATTTTTACCGGAAGGGTAAATGTCACGGATTATATCGGTAAAATGGATTTTACGATTCTTACAAGTATCAGTGAAGGACAGCCTTTAACCATACTCGAAAGCTTTGCGGCTAAAAAGCCCGTTATAGCTACAGACGTCGGTAACTGCCGTGAACTAATCTACGGTGAAGAAGACGATGACGCAGGTACGGCCGGAATTCTCTGCCATATCATGAACGTCGAGGAAATTGCCCACGC
This sequence comes from Lachnospiraceae bacterium, assembly GCA_017962225.1. GTDB lineage: Bacteria > Bacillota > Clostridia > Lachnospirales > Lachnospiraceae > UBA3766. The sequence continues at coordinate 11,949 of JAGCVT010000059.1, read as the reverse complement.
GATGACGGAACTTGCGTTAAACACCGAAAAAAGATACGCGATGGGCGAAATCGGTTATACGCGTGTAATGAATCACTATAGAATTGAAATGATGAAGGATAAATACGATGACATATACAAACGCATGAGAAAGAAAGTATTTGATCCCTTCGGAGAAAACAACAGAGTATTTTAAGGAGAAAAGAGTTTGGCCGGAATAGGTGTTAGACTAAACAAAATATACAGCAAGAATACCATTACAACCAATGTATTCGGATTCGGCTACAGTACGGTTATAACCATTGCGCCGATGTTTCTTGTAATCGGAGCGGTAATGTTAATGCAGCTTCTTTTAGGATTTTCAAAGCTTGGATATGCCTCAAGAGAGCTTTATGCATCAACCGTTCTTTACATATTCATCTTTGCGCTTTTATCCGCATCGCCGTTTAATGCCGTACTTTCCAAGTACATGTCCGACGTTATTTACTGGGAGACGTATGAGGATATCATGCCCTGCTTCCACATCGGACTTCTGATGAATACCGCACTCAGTTCACTGCTTGGAATACCTTTTGTGATAAGAGAGTATTTCATCGGAAAAGTGCCTCTTCATTTTGTGCTTGCAGGCTACTTCGGGTATATGGCTCTTGTGCTTGTATTCTATACAATGCTGTACCTTTCGATCTGTAAGGACTATAAAAAGATTTCCTACTACTTTCTCCTCGGAATGGGCTTTACGGTTCTTTTATCGCTCCTTTTGGTAAAGGTAATAAAGATGGAATGCACATTCGGTATGCTTGTATCCCTTGATGCCGGATTTATGCTGATAGCAGTGCTTGAATTTGCAAAGGTAAGAAGCTACTTCAGAGAAAATTCTGGTAAATACAAGGAAGTATTGATGTATTTTAAGAAGTACTGGCAGCTTATTTTAACCAACTTCCTTTATACCCTGGGACTTTATATCCACAACTTCGTGTTCTGGACCACGGATATGCATATAGTGGTTGTTAAATGCTTTGTTAGCATGATGAGCTACGACATGGCTACATGCCTTGCGATGTTTACGAATATATCCGCTACGGTTATTTTCATATCCAGAGTCGAAATGTATTTCCACGAAAGATACAAACGCTATTCCGAGGCCGTTATCGGAGGAAGAAAAATGGATATCGAGGAATCGAAGAGAAGAATGTTCGGTCAGCTCTCCGAGGAACTTTTAAACCTTGTCAGAATTCAGTTTATCGTGTCCGTAGTTATATTCCTTTTAGCGATTATATTCCTTCCGAGATTAGGATACGGCGGACTGGTAATGCAGATTTATCCCTGCCTGGCAGCAGGCTATTTTATCCTCTTTGTAATGTATGCGGAAATCATTTTCCTTTACTATTACAACGACTATGACGGCGCTTTGATTGTTGCACTTTTATTCTGCGTTGCAACTTTAATCGGCGCATGGTTTTCGACATTCCTTTCACCGATATGGTTCGGACTCGGACTTGTATTCGGTTCGGCTATCGGTTTTATAACTGCGTACTTAAGATTAAGATACATAGAGAAAAATCTGGACATTCATATTTTCTGTAAAGGAAATCTGATGAAAAAGGGAGAGGGCAGAAAGCCTTCAAACCTTGTCTATGAAAGCACTGTAAACGGTAAGAGACGGAGAAATTATTAATGAGAGACGGTATTATTATCCAAATATTGCTGGTTGCTTTGGGCGGCTCGATGTTTATTACGGCATTTTTGTCTTTGGTCAGAAGAAAAATGTCCGAAGTGGTTGTTATTCCCTGGGGAATAGGAGCTGTGATTTTTATCATTCTCGGTCTGGTTATCAATCCCGAAGGATGGAGAAATTATATCTCGCCCACAGGTCTTGCACTTGTTATCGTAATATTTGTCATTGCTGCCTATGCGCTTTATTTTTTCAGCATCAGAATTACCGAGACAATGAAAAAGAATAACGAACTTGCGATACAGGTTTCTCTGCTTAACACAGAGGTTGAAGAGTTAAGAAAAAAGATGGAAGCACTTGAGGAAGAAGATTCCGTAAAAGATGAAGAAGATACTGTTGGTAATTAACACGCTCGGCCGCGGCGGCGCCGAAAATGCGTTAATACAGTTAATTAAAAAAATAGATAAAAACGAATACGACATTTTTCTTTTTGTTGTGCTTTCACAGGGCGAACTGATTGAAAAAATACCTTCGAATGTGCACATATTAAACGAGAATTTTGATTCGTCATCGGTACTTTCGCCCGAAGGAAAAAAAATACTTAAGAAGAACATAAGAAAAAGATTATTTAAAAAAGCAGCTATATTTAAGAATCTTTTTTATATCATATCAAATGCTTTTACGATGATTTTTAAAGAGCGGATTATGGCAGACAAACTGCTTTGGAAAACGCTCTCAGATGCAAGTCCCGTTTTCGACGAAGAATACGATCTGGCAGTCGCTTTTCTTGAAGGCGCATCGACATATTATGTTAGAGACCATGTCAAGGCAAAAAAGAAAGCCGCATTCATCCATGTAAATTATTCCGAGGCAGGATATACAAGGAAACTTGACAAAGACGCTTATTTGGACTTTGACGGAATCTATACCGTATCGGAAGATGCGAAGGAAAGCTTTTTGTCGGTTTATCCCGAATGTAGTGATAAAACATCGGTTTTTGAAAATATAATCGACCGGGAAACCATCATAAAAAAAGCAGACGAAAAAGGCGGATTTGAGGATAGTTTTGACGGAAAAAGAATTCTTACGATTGCAAGACTCACGCCGCAGAAAGCCATAGATGTTTCAATAAAAGCCTGCAGGGAATTAACCGATAAAGGCGAAAACGTAAGATGGTATGTTTTGGGAGACGGCGAATTAAGAGATAAGCTTGAAGCTCTGATAAAAGAGTGCGGATTAAGCGAAAGATTCTTTTTACTCGGTGTAAAAGACAATCCGTACACATACCTTAAGCAGTGCGACATATATGTTCATGCCACGAAATTTGAAGGAAAGAGCATTGCGATAAGAGAAGCGCAGGTATTAAAAAAGCCTATTGTCGTTTCAGACTGTAAGAGCAATCTCGAACTCGTAAAAGACGAAGAAGACGCGCTTGTATGCAAGCTTGATTCTTCGGATATATGTGAAAAGATTTTACGTCTCATTTATGATGCAAATCTTTGCAAAAAGATAAGTGAAAATGCAGGATGCAGATTCATTGACGGAAGCGAAAAGGTTAATGAGCTTCTTAAACTTATTCAGAGGTAGTTTAAATGTCATCAAAAAGAAAAAAAGTGCTTATAATAATTCCCGCATTCAACGAGGGAAAGAATATAGGACCTTTGCTTGAAAAACTTGAAAGAAAAGACATATCGGATATATGCGACGTGCTCGTAATTAACGACGCATCGACCGACGATACGGGTCAGGTTGTAAGAAACAGAGGCCATAAGGTTATCAGAAATATTTACAACTTAGGCTACGGCAGCGGACTTCAGGCGGGCTACAGATATGCCAAGAGATATGATTACAGTTTCGTAATCCAGATGGACGGCGACGGCCAGCACGATCCCGAAAACGTAATGAAAATTTACGAAGCCCTTACAACGGTCGATGAGAACAATCATGTGCCGGATATCGTTTTAGGCTCCAGATTTTTAAAGGATTCGCCCGAATATAAATCCACGTTTGCAAAGGATTTGGGATATGTTCTTTTCAGAGGCCTTATAAGGATTTTTACGGGCAAAAAGATAAGCGACCCGACCACCGGCCTTCAGGGACTTTCGAGAAGAACCTTCTGCTATTATGCGGGCTTTGATCATTTTGACGATCAGTATCCCGACGCAAACATGATTCTGCAGATGCTTATGCTCGGATACGAGGTTAAGGAAATACCCGCGCTGATGCATCAGAGAACCACCGGCAAAAGCATGCATTCAGGCATAAAACCAATTATATACATGATCAGAATGTGTTATTCGATATTTGCGGTTTGGATCAGAATAAAGATCCTTAAGACAGATAAGAAAGTAAAACCAAATGATTCACTTGCTTCGTAAGGAGGATAATTTTTCTCCAGCAGATTATTCGGAAAATAAGGAAAAACTTCGCAATCCCTCCAGAGGATGGTACAGGATTTTTTATTTTGATGTCTGCGAGAAGCCCGATCTTGAAGAAATCGAAAGAGGACTGGTTTTATCTCACAGTCTTGTGATGATTTTTGTCGATATTTCATCTTTAAAAATCGATGAAATAGGCGAAGACGTAAAAGAGTATTTAAGTGCTGTTCTTAATTTCTTTTATGATAAAAAATATGACATAATTTTACGTTTTGCATATGACCGTGTCGGCAAGGCAATGGAAACGGAACCTTCTAGATTTGACAGGGTTTTGCTGCATGCAAAGCAGTTAATTGATGTTGTAAACGAAAACCATAAAGGGGTATTTATTCTCCAGGGACTGCTGCTTGGCAACTGGGGAGAGATGCATACCTCAAGATATATAAATGATGATAAATTCTCGGAGATTTACGAGATATATAACGAAGTCGACGAGAGTATTTATCTTGCTGTAAGAAAGCCTTCGCAGTGGAGGGTTTTAAACAGAGCTTATGCCAAAACAAACAGTCTTGAAGGCATCAGAACCGGTATCTTCGATGACGGTATGTTCGGTTCGGATACGGACCTTGGAACTTTCGGAACGAAATCAAAAGCCGACGTCGGTTACAGAAGTGAATGGACACCTTCGGAAGAATATGATTTTCTGGAGCTTTTGTCAAAGAAATTTCCGATGGGCGGAGAGTGCGTTCTGGATAAAAACAAAACATATTCCGATTTTTCTTTTATGATTGCAAGGCTTGAAAAGAGCGGAATAACTTATCTAAATGATGAGCATGACATAGATTTAATCAATCTGTGGAAAAATACAAAATATCAGGGAAACGGCGTCTGGAAAGACGAAACTGTATTTGACTATGTAGACGCACATCTCGGATACAGATTTGTTATAAACGGCGTGAAATTCAAAAAAGACAAAAACGGATTTTTAAACGTATCGGTTACGGTTAAAAATACGGGCTTTGCACCGATGTATCAGGCGTGTGACGCATATATAAAAATATCGGATTTTGACGGTACGGAAATGCATGAAATCAAGGGCGGATTAAATAATCTTAATTCGGGCGAAACAACGGTTTTAAGTGCATCCTTTAAAAAAGACAAGGGGTTTGTGACCGTCTGCGCCAAAAGAAGTGTGGATGAAGCAGTAGTTTTCTTTGCGGCTTCAACCGATGCCAAAGGAAACGTAATACTGGGAAAACTTGAATGAACGAAACTTTTTACTGGATAATTGAATATCTAAAAGTACTGGCGGCATACGTGCTTGTTTTGTATGTGTGGCCGATGATTGTGTTCAAAGGTTTTTTGAAAAACAAAAACCGTCCTTTTAAATTTGCATTTTGTACGGTTGCAATGATCAATATCATTAATACCGTTGTGCTTCTGCTCGGTACCGTTCACTGCCTGAATGTATGGGTTGTGAGAGTTATCTTTTACGGTATTCTTCTTTTCTCAATCGTCAGAAATACAAGAATCAACAAAAAAGATATTAAAGCAATCAAGCATGTTACATCAGGCACGATGGGCAGAAAGACCTTTTACGGCAAGAGTCTTTCCTTTGTCGGAAAATGGTTCAAAAAGATCGGCGAAAAAGCGGCCGCATATTTTAAGGCTAACGGTTTTGAATTTGTATTCTTAATTTTCCTCGTAATCTACGCGATGGTTTATTTCTCATGGAATGCATTTCAGACGTATTCTTACGGCGCCAGCGATATGTATGTTCACAATTCCTGGATATACGGACTGGTTGAAGGAGAGGCATTCTCCGCCGGTATTTATCCCGAAGGAATGCACTGCTTTGTATACGCACTTTACGCACTGTTCGGAATAAGAATTTATTCTCTGCTTCTTTTCATGGCGGGAATTAATATAATTGCGGTTGTGGTTTCGGCATTTATTTTCTTTAAGGAACTTTTCAAATGGAAATATTCGCCGGTTCTTGTAATTGCATTATTCTTAATACTTGATGTTAAGGGAGCATATCCTGTAGTCGGTATGTCCAGGCTTGCGTGGTCGGTTCCCCAGGAATTCGGCTTTCCGATGATTTTCCTTTGTGCGGCTTATCTGATCAAATATCTGAAAGACGCAAAGCGCGAATCATGGAAGAAGTTCTTCAATGAAAATCTGATTATATTTGCGCTTGCGCTTGCAGGCAGCATATCCATACATTTCTATGTAACAATCATGGCATTCTTTGTATGCCTTATGATAGTTATTCCCATGGCGCAGAAACTCTTCAAAAACAAGAGTTTTGTGCAGATACTGGCTGCAATAGGACTCGGCGTTTTTATTTCCGTACTGCCCATGTTACTTGCATTTGCGGGCGGTAAGAAATTCCAGGGCTCCATCAACTGGGCTTTGGAATATATCAAATCATCCTTTGTTTCCGATGAGAGAGAATACATACTCGAAGAGAAAGTGGCTGAGTTACTGACCTTTAATAACGACTCGGGTAATACCGTTGCGGGAGCCGGTATTCTTAATTCCTTAACAGCTCATAAAAGTACCTCAAGGGCAATTACACGCTCCGGTAAAGAAAGCCGCATAAGCAATGTATATAACCAGACTTACGTGTTCATGTTCGGCCAAAAGAGAGCAGCACTTATCGTTGCTTTTGAAATAATCGGAATTGCGATATGGCTTGCCATGAAACTTTTCGGAATCATAAAAAAGAAAAATGATGATGAATATGATATCTGTAAATTCGACGGATATTTGTCGATAGTTCTTGTCGGAATCATGTTTGTTCTTTTAAACAATTTCCGTTCAATGGGACTGCCTGAACTGTTTGAGACGGGCAGAGTATGTGCGATAGCAGATCTCCTTGCACTTGCGGTTTTGTTTATACCGCTTGATCTGATAATGTCGTTCCCTTTGTATACAATTCCCAAGATTGCAGGTTCTGTTGCTGCAGGAGCGGTTCTTTTAGGAGAAATAATAATTACTGTTGCATCGGGCAATTATCACGGTTATCTTTTCTACTGGCTCGGCAGATATAATGCTGCTGTTAAATGTACCATTTCCATCACGGAAGATATGAAGAAAGATAATTTTACGATTGTTTCTACAACCGATGAACTTTATCAGATAATTCAGTATGGTTTCCACGAAGAGACAATTTCCTTTGTAAATTCCGTCAACAGAGACGATTCCTATATGCTGCCTTCGGAATATGTGTTTATTTTTGTTGAAAAGAAGCCGATTCAGTATCCTCATTACAATTTCGCTTCAGGTCCCAAGTGGATGGCAGATGACAGATATATGCAGTATTTTGATCTGAATGTAAGTCAGTATCCCGATGTTGTTGCGGGAGAGATAAACGAAGAATACGCAGCAAACGATCGTTATTTTTATAATGCCAACGCGGTTTATAAAGATCTTGAGAGCAGAACAATTCTGGAATCAAAAATGTATGACTGGTGTCAGAAATTTGACGAATTATATCCCGGGGAATTAAAAACATATTATGAAGATGATGACTTTGTATGTTATTATTTTAAACAGAATCCCCGTAACAATTATGAATTATCCATTTTGGATTAAAAGAACCGGAATTATTGAATGAAAGACAAGAGCAGAACCGAGTATTCCGCGCTTAATTCCACGGTTGCGATAATAGCGAGAATGACGGCAATCCTGATGGGATTTGCAGCCAGAGTTGTATTTACGCACACATTAAACGAAGATTATGTAGGAATAAACGGTCTTTTCAGCAACATTCTGAATATCCTTTCGGTATCCGAACTCGGCGTCGGCACAGCGATTACGTTTGCGCTTTATAAACCCATAGCTCTTAAGGATACGGAAAAACAAAAATCTCTGATGCTTCTTTTCAAGAAGTTTTATTTCTTTGTGGGCTCTTTTGTGCTTTTGGCAGGTCTCGCACTGATTCCTTTTTTAGACAAACTGATGAAGAATAAGCCCGATGTTGACCATCTTATTCTTTTATACTGTCTGTTTTTAATAAACACTGTTTTATCCTATGTAAGCATTTATAAAAGAACCCTCATCGATGCGCACCAGCAGAATTATATAAGTGTTACGATTCAGACCGGAACATGGGCACTTTCGGCGCTTCTTCAGATCATTTTCCTTATCATAACCAGAAACTTTATCGCATACCTTCTGATAATGATTTTCTGCACGATTTTAAGCAATGTTCTGATTACGGTAAAAGCCAACAGAATGTTTCCGTATCTTCGCGAAAAGAATGTTGAGAAACTGCCAAAAGAAGAACTGGGAGATATTGTTAAAAACATCAAAGCGATGCTTTTCCACAAGGTGGGAGAAGCTGTCGTAAACAATACAGATAACCTTTTGATTTCCGCACTTGTTTCAACGGCTGCAGTCGGCATTTATTCAAACTATTATCTGGTAATCGGTTCCATAAGACAGGTGCTCTATCAGATGTTCCAGGGAATTACAGCGAGTGTAGGAAACTTAGGAGCACTTGAGAGTAAAGAGAGAATCAAAAAGATTTTCGAATCGGTTTTCTTTATAGCGCAGTGGGTGTTCGGCGTAACCGCGATATGCATGTTTCAGTTAATCGATTCCTTTGCGGGATTAAGCTTCGGCAAAAACTTTGTCTTTACCAAGGACATTACGCTTTTGCTCTGCCTAAATTTTTATTTTATGGGAATGAGACAGCCCGTGCTTATTTTCAGGGATTCCATGGGACTTTTCTGGTACGACAGATACAAATCGATAGCTGAAGCCGCAATAAACTTAATTGCATCAATCATCCTTGGAAAACTGTACGGTGTAGCCGGAGTATTCCTTGGAACGTTAATCGGAATGGCTTCGACATCACTCTGGATAGAGCCTTATGTTTTGTACAAATATAAAATCAAGGAAAATGTTTTAAGATATTATCTTAAATTTCTTCTTTACCTGGCTGTTACAGTTGCGCTGTTTTTGGGAGAGAGCCGTGTCTGCTCTTGGATACCGTTTACAGGCTTTGGTGGGGATATTTTAAGGGCTTTATTCTGTTTTGTTAATACTAACCTTGTATATTTTGTACTGTATTCCAGAACAAAGGAATTTAAATTCCTTTCGGAAAAGTTTTTAGGACTGATAAAGAGTAAATTCGGTAAGAAAAAAGAGAATTAACAGAGGATATGATTTTGAAATCTTTGGATAATTATGAAATACATAAAGCTGCGGGAACTTATTTCCTCGTAAACATGGCCCAGAAGGGCGACGTGTTTGAAAAGCCTGTGGAAGTCAATGAATTCGGTGCACTGGTCGTAAAACTCATAAAAGAAGGAAAGAGCGAAGACGAGGCAGCGAAGCTTTTAGCTGATGAGTATGAGGCTGATTTTGAGGAAGTAAAAAAAGACGTAAGTGAGTTTACTGAGAGTTTGTATGAAAAGATCGGTTGAGGAAGAAATAATATACAACTCAATAAAGTGGTACATGTTTCCGGATAAAAGAGACCAAATCGTTTTTGGTGCGTATTCTTCGGAAGATTTTTTAAAGGCGGTTGATACGGCTAAAAAGCATGTTGTTGTACCGTTTTTGTTTGATGCGTTCAACGAAGGCCCCCTAAAAGAATCGGCACCCGCAGAATGTCTTAAGGAAATAAACGACATCACCAGGAAAACTGTCATTCAGAGTTACAGACTGTTTTTCCTGACCAGATATACTTCAGGTCTTTTAAACGATAACGGCATAAAAACAGCTGTGCTTAAAGGCATTGCGGCTGCAAGAGAATATCCCAAGATGCTTTACAGAAAATCCGGAGACATTGATTTGTTTTTACTTGATAAAACCAATCTTTCCGATGCCGTAAAAATCCTGCAGGATAACGGATTTTTGTTTAGCGAAGCGGATCAGACGGAAAACCATCAGGTAGTATTACTAAGCAGTGACGGTATTAAGATTGAGCTTCATACAATGATAACCGAACCGTTTTCGGAAACAAAAGTTAATGAGAAATTATCGCTTTTTGAAAATGATTTAATTAACTATACCGAGAGCGTTAGCATTATGGGAAGCGAAATCCTCTGCATGCAGAGAGGCGCATTTGCATTTTCGCTTTTGCTTCATGCACTTCAGCATTTTATGAGAGCGGGCTTCGGTATCAAACTTTTATGCGACATGGCCGTGTTGTTTGAAAACGGACTTAGTGAAAAAGAAAAAGAGACATATCTTTCTCTTGTGAATGAAAACAAACTGACAGGTTTTTCCGAAGTGATTCTTTCAGTCTGTGTCTATTATCTCGGACTTGATAAAGAAAAAGTACCGCATGATTTATGCGATATTAAGATGTGTGATGCATTCCTTGATGACGTGCTTGCAGCCGAAGAATTCGGAAGAAGCGATGTGAACCGTATGGCAGTCATGAACTCAACGGGACTTGGTGGATATTTTAAGGAATTCCACCATCAGATGAAATTATCGTTCCCGAAGGCTTCTAAAGTATTTATTATTATTCCTGTTTTATGGGTAATCACGCTCTTCAGGTTTTTAAGAAACAATAAAAAGGTCAGAAACACCACTGCCAGAGAAATATTTAAAAACTCGAGCGAGAGAAGTAAAATGGCGATGGAATTGGAAATATTTAAAAGATAAATTTCGGTAAAGTTATATGAGTGAAAAGTCAATTGATTTTGTAATATCCTGGGTCAACGGCGAAGACCCCGAATGGATAAGTAAAAGAAATTCATACAAAGAAAAAACAGACGCGGATGTAAGAAGCGAGCGTTACAGAGATTTCGGAACTCTTAAGTATCTTTTAAGAGGAATCGATTCCTATGCACCGTGGGTAAGAAAGGTTTATCTTATCACCGAAGGTCATCTGCCCGAATGGATTAATAAGGACTGTGATAAGCTTGAAATTGTTTGCCATAAGGATTTTATGCCCGCCGAAGTGCTTCCTACATTTAACAGCAATGCGATAGAAATGTATCTTCATAAAATACCGGGACTCTCCGAAAAGTTTGTGTATTTTAATGACGATATGATTATCCTTAAAAAGCTTGAAGAAACGGATTTCTTTGTCGGTGACAAAGTAAAGGATATGCTTGCGCTTCAGCCTGTGGTTGCCAATCCCGTCAATCCCGTAATGTCAAATATTTTACTAAACGATTCGATAGTAATTTCGCGTCATTTTGACAAAAGGGAAAACATTAAGTCTCACAAGTCAAAGTATTATCATATCGGCTATCCTTTAATGTATTTTGTATACAATATACTTGAACTTGCATTTCCTCTGTATACAGGTTTTTACACGGTACACGGTGCATCGCCTTTTCTTAAAAGCACATATGAGGAACTCTGGGAAAAAGAGAGCGAAACACTGTATGCCACGGCGAAGAACCGTTTCAGATCCGAGGCTGATGTGACGCAGTATCTTTTCAGGGAATGGGCAAAGCAGAAGGGCGATTTTGTACCTGCAAATCTCCATAAGGATTTTAAGTATTTTGAGATAAAAGACGATAACAGCAGGCTTCTTTCTTTTATAAGCAGAAAGATAATAAAAATGATTTGCATCAACGATTCAAGCAAAGAAGTTGATTATGAAAAAGCAAGAGAAGAAGTGATTTCGGAACTTGAAAAATGCTTGCCCCACAAGAGTCCATTTGAAAAAACGAATGAATAATATTTTAGTATGAATAAGGAATTTTTTGATTGACTAATTTGATGGACAAAGGTATAATGTCCATGTATGTGTGTAGTGGTAATTTAACGGAATACAAAACAAATTCGAAAGGGAATTTAAATTATGAAAAATTACGAAAAACCCGTTGTACTTGTAAATGAAGAATTAGCTGAAGGCGTATATGCAGGCAGTGGCGATTGCTATACTTTCACAGCAAAAATCGTTCAGAAGCCTGAAAACGGCAGAGATACCTATATCAT
>JAGCVT010000058.1 GCA_017962225.1 Lachnospiraceae bacterium | reverse complement strand
TAAGCGGGAATTTCTCTTTCTCCCAGATTTCTTCAGCCTTTTTATCCTTAAGGATAATATTTTTCCTGCTAACATAGGCTTTCCCATATAAAGGGATATACAAAGTCTTGTTTACGTTGTCCATTCTATCTACCCCAAAAACTTCGATTTGTCTTAGTCTATTATCCTGAAAGTTAATCTGTTTAGAAAGACTGTAATTTTCTTATTGTTTTCTTTAAAATCTCATCAATAGAAAGTTCGGATAATCCGTTTATCTCTTCCTGATTACAAATTTTTTTATAAACAACTTGATAATCAAGGTATACGCCTTCTTTATATTTCCAAAATACCAATTGTCTGCCCATGTGTTCCTCCATGATATTTAAGAAAACTGATATTTAACCTAATAGGAAATCAACGATCATTTTCTTTTCTTCATTTGTCAAAAAATTCATGTGGCCGCGCCCTTTCAGCAGGTACGTCTCGCAATTTGGAATTATTTTCTGCGCTCTCTCTAATACACCTTTCCCAGGAAATAAGCAATCTTTTTCAGCCGCCATCACAAGAGTAGGTGCTGTGCATTTTCTCATCAATTCAGCATCGACATCACTTGGCATACCTGTCTTAACCTTCGAGTAAAGAATGCTGAGCCTTGCTGTTTCAAATATATCGTCGGTGATATTTTCTTCAGTAATTGCTAAAGGCAAAAACACTTTTTTTAACCACTTATCCTTACCTGTGATCCAATAAAGGATCATTGGAATCATCATTTTGGAACTATTCACGGCCGGTGCATTCTTGATTCCTGAAGGAACATATATTACGACTCCTTTTATTTTGTCCGGCACAACACACATTGTTTTTGCTATTATTCCTGCGCCAAACGAGCCGCCAAAGAGACACATGGACTCATAGCCAAGCTTATTGATCAATTCACCGGCCCATTTACCGTAATCATAATTCTTGGGAGATAGTGAAATTTCTGCACTCTTTCCGGGATGACCAATCGTGTCCACAGCATAGATATGAAAATCTTCCATAATAAAATCAAGCGTTAAAAGCGTGTATGCTGACGTGGAATTCCCCCCATGAAAAAACAGCAGTGGTTCTCCAAGCTCATTACCTGTTTCTACAATATGCGTCTTTCCAAAAGAAGTATCCACATAGATGTCTTTCCATGGTGCTGTAAGCCTTGAAAGCTGACTGTCGTATAAATTCAGTATTTCTTCTTTTCCTTTTTCTGATTTATATATCGTTCTCATATAATCCCTTTAGCAAGATATCCTCAAAGTTAATCTATTTAGCAAAACAAAATTATCTTTCGTATTGATCTTTATATACATATTCATTAATTCTAAAATCTAGCTCTATTATCTCGTCTATTTCTACTCGATTTCCATCCGGATCAATCTTGTACCCTGTCAAGTGTATTGTTTTGGGTTTGGATTTTGAAGAATACTCTGCATCAACATCATATTCCGTATAATTAAACCGCAATTCTTCTGTGAATAATCGAATTTCATCTCCAGCAGCATTTATTTTCTTTATAACATTAGGATTATACCCAAAAATGCTTCTTGCATTATATCCTAGTGAAATCATCGGGCATCTTGTATTATCCTTGCCTATAATCGAAATATGTAAATCTGTTTGCGGGTTATTATAGTAATAAATCTGTATAACTGCAGGTATGCAAAGAGCTAATATGATAACCGGAAGAATAATCAGTAAAATCTTTTTTACTTTTGTCATATACCACCTCTTAGTGCGTAAAACTGAAATTTTCTTAGTCAATTAACTTCCGGGATAGCGCTCTATCGTTCATCCCGACAAACTTGAAGTTGTCAGCATCTCATAAACCCACAGCAACCTATTTCCGAAAACTCAGAAAAACCTAATGACTTATAGAAGGCAAGTGTTTTAGGAGTATTGTCCGTAGTCAACTCGATCTGCCGAACATCGTGATATCTGTCAAGAACAGCTTTCAGAAGAGCAGTCCCCACCCCTTTGCGTTGCTTGCTCGGAAACACTAGAATATCTTGTACGAATATAATAGAGAATCCATCTCCAACAACTCTAATGATTCCAAGTAACTCATCGTTATCGTATGCTGCCAAAACGAGTAAGGAGTTTTTGTACCCTTGTTCCAACACTGGCATGTTCTCTGTATACGCAGTCCAACCGACTTCCGTATATAGTTGACGAATCTCCGATTCTTTGTAGTCTTTGTATTCCTTAATTTCCATTTTTCATCCTCACAAATCGCGATTTGCTTAACCGTTTATACTGTAAGTTAATCTGTTTAGAAAAACCAAAATTCTACTTTCTAAGGTTTTTGTCAGCAAAAGAATACACGATATTCCAAAACTCGTCATAATCATTATTCAAAGCCAGTTTACTATAACAGTCCTCGACTTCTTTATCTGAAGAAGCCGCACTAATAAGTGATAATACACTTGCTTCTTCAAATATTCCCATATTATTTAATGTTTGTATTTCACGCTCATAAGTTCTAAAATCCAAGCCTTCCATCTGCAATTCGGTATCATAATCTATTATTGTTATAATATCGTTTATCCATTCCGGATAGTCTCTAAGTTTTTTTCTAACATCCGGATGCTTGTAAATATCAGCGAGGGCTTGAACTAATTCTTCGCCATTATGGCAATTATGTAACGCCTCATCAATAAAATTCATAAATTCTTATAACCCCTTCTATTAAGCAAAAACAAAATATTCTTAGCTAATTATCTTCCGATTTTATCTATTCAGACTGTAATATTCCAAATACTAAAATTGTCCCAAATATTTTCCGATTTTTTCAACTTCGCCGAAAACAACTCTTCTCTTTTCTTCTGATTGATACCAGTTTTCAGATGTAATACCAGTACTATCACACACAGGCGAAATCATAATCTCCGAGTCCCTAAATACATTTTGAAAAGTCAATTGAACTCGACGGCTATGATAGTTCTTGCATACAATAATAATCTTTCGTGGATTTATCCCATATTCGATGCATTTTGAGAGCGATAAAGTTGCATTTTCATATGTATTGGTTGCATCGCATTCCTTGATAATATGACCAGGATTACAACCCATTTCAATCATCATATTGGCGAGATATTCTGCTTCCGTAACTTTAAGTTTTTTATTCTCTGCACCGGAAATAACCACATATGGGGCAAAACCCTTTTTTATGAGTTCACTTGCTCTTTCTGCTAATTCTTTCCGGCTACTGCCGGGTATAATTATAACGTCCGATTCCCTCAGTTCATCTGATACAAAGATGAAATCAGATATTGCTTTGAGGGCATTTTTTATTGCCTTAATTCCCACAGACGGTTATAACCCTGTTTAATCCTGTTTTTGAGTTCACTCATTTTCTTATCGCAGCTATACATCTGTTCGGTCTGTTCATCCACTTTGGCATGTATTTTAGATATTTCGGCATTGATAAACCTTCCTCCCATGAAAAGTATAAACACGATTAATGCATAAATAAATGTACCTGCACCTAAAAGAACAACGAGGCTGGAGGCGGACCCGGGATGGCTTTTCTCCCAGTTATCATAGTTGATCTTACGCTGCTCTTCTCTCTCAAGAGCTTCCTGATATCTCATATAGTTACTAAGGCCGTCAACCAAATCATTGGCATTGTTATTGTATCCACCCGGCATGATATAATTCTTATCGTTTGAGTCCTCAGTCTG